>JBJESC010000054.1:0-5116 GCA_051882615.1 Oscillospiraceae bacterium | reverse complement strand
TCAAACGATAGAGCCCGCTCGTCTGGATTTCAAATATACCGTCCTCGCATACTGCGTCCGCAAAATAGCTGCCGATTTTGATTTCCTGTTCGTCCGAGAACGGAGCGTAGTAGTTCTTCAGCGCGGAGTGAATAAGCCGTTCGTTCTGCGTTCCCACCGAGCCGTGCAGCCCTGTCCCATTATGTAAAGAAGCGGCCTTGACCGCTTCCGAAAATCTTTTGTTTTCAGCCATTGCTCAGTAGAACTTGCACTCGTCCACGACAAATCTGTGGTTGAGCATATACTCGCGCACCTTTTCGCGTGAGGGGAGACAGTCGAGGTCGCCCTCTGTCTGGATTGCGATACAGCCGCACGCATTCGCACGGACTACCGCCTCCGAGAGCGGGATTTCTTCGGTAATGCCGCTGATAAGTCCCGATGAAAAAGCGTTTCCCGCGCCGTTTGTGTCAACAACCTTGTCCGCGCGGAATGTCGGAGCGTAACCCGACTCCTTTGCGCTCTTGTAGTACGCACCGTTCTTGTCGAGCTTTACGACTATCTTTGCCGCGCCGAGTTCAAGAAAGTAATCCGAAATATCCTCGGCGGTCTGCTTGCCGCTCAGAATTCTGCCTTCTTCAATGCTGGGAACGAATATGACACCCAGAGCCGCAGTTTCGCTGATGATATTGTATTTGTCGGGGGATATTTTTTCAAGCTCGGGGTCGAATACCACGGGCACGGACAACTCCGCACACTTCCGACAGAGCTCCTTCGCAATAGCTTCGGATTTATCCGATTGAGTGAGAAATTCTCCCGAAAAATAGACTGCTCCGAACAGCTCGGGTTCGGGAATAGTGTCGTCCTCGGAGAACATTACAGGCGCTATCCCAAGGCGGGAAAGACCTATGGACATTCCCTCAGAGAAATTTTTACCTGCCAGCAGAACCTTTACCATAATCTCACTGCCTTTCAAATGTCTTTATATTGCCGTCCGCATATGCAAATCCCGAGAACCCGAAGCTCTGAAGCCTGTTGAGGAACGCACCGAGCTTCTTGGGCTTCTTGTATACGGCAACATCATAGTTTTCGCGGAGCTCTTCGGCTTTTTCGTATGCCGACATATAGTCGTCATCATAGAATACCGCGATTTTCTCACGGGAGGAAGCCTTGCGGTTCTCTTCGGAGAGAATGCTGAAAATGCGCTCAAATCCAATGGAAAATCCGCACGCGGGAATGTCCTCGCCAAGGAACTTTCCGATAAGCTTATCATAACGTCCGCCGCCCGCAACGGAGCTTCCGAACTTCTCGGAGCGGACCTCGAATACCGTTCCTGTGTAGTACCCCTGTCCGCGAACCAGAGAAGCGTCAAACTCAATTTTGTATTTTCCGTTTGCGATTTTTTCACTTTGGGAGATGATTTTCGCAAGTCGTTCGGTGATTTCTCCGCCGACAATTTCGCTTATCTTGTCAAGACCGAGAGGAAGCTTTACAAGCAAATCCGAGAGGTTGTCCACAGCGGATTTCTCGAAGCCTTTTTCAAGCAATTCAGCGGCAACACCCTCTGCGCCGATTTTATCGAGCTTGTCAAAGCTTACGCATACGGTCGCAAGGTCGTCCTTCGGGAAGCCGAGCTTTTCAAGCAGAGCGAGAAGCACTGCCTTATCGTTTATTCTTACGGTAAATCCACCGATTTCAAGCGCCATAAGCGCCTTGGCGGTAACGGAGATAAGCTCAATTTCGCATTCCGGCTCGGAGTCGCCGATTACGTCAATGTCGCACTGCATAAACTCGCGCAGTCTGCCTTTTTGCGGATTTTCGGCACGATACACCTTGTCCATCTGGATAGCCTTGAACGGAGTGGGAAGCTCCTGTCGGTTAGATGCAAAGTAACGCGTCAGCGGAAGCGTCAGGTCATAGCGCAGTCCCATATCGCACAGTCCGCTCTCATCGCCGCTGTCCAGCGCCTTGCGGAGCTTGTCCCCACGCTTGAGTATCTTGAAGATGAGGTTGAGGTTGTCACCGCCGTCGCTCTTGTCAAGGTTTTCAATATCTTCGACAGCAGGGGTCATAATTCTCGAAAAACCGTTGCGGCGATATATCTCAAATATGGTCTGCTGAATTTTTTCGCGGAGCTCCGCCTCTGCCGGCAGAAAATCACGGGTTCCCTTGACGCATTTTATCTTCATACAAAAATCCCTTTCTTTTTACAAAATATTTCTTTATTTAGAATTATATCATCACTATCGGATTTTGTCAAGGACAGAAAGCAAAGATTTTCCTTTCGCGCATCGCAGGCAGTTTTGTGATTGAAAAATGCTCCAATAGTCCCGATTTTTTAGCTTCTTTACGCTGAAAGCGGCTTTATAACTTGTGAATTATCGACAAAATGCGTTTTGAGGCGATTGATATTTTAGTCAAAATATACCTTGCTAAAAATGTTTAAATTTGGTATACTTAAATATGATATGTGTAGTATGCACGAGCTTACTGTGTATCAATCAATAACGAGGAGGATTTTCATAAATGAATTGTCCATTTTGTAATCAGAACATTCCGGATGGTTCGACATTCTGCGGATATTGCGGAAATAAGCTTCCCGAGGCAGCTGAGGCTGTTGCCGAGAACGCTGCCGCTGTTGCTGCGGAGACTGCCGAAACCGTACAGAGTGCGGAGAACGTGGTAAATAACGCAGTTGAGAGTGCTGCTGCTGTTGCGGCTGCGGTTGAAGCGCCTGCTGCGGCTGTTGAAGAAGCTGCTCCCGCTTCCGCTGAGAACGCAGACGCTGCCGTAAACCCTGCACCCGTGAACCTTGGAAAAGCGGGTGGTGCTCAGGAAGCAAAGCAGGAGAATGAGGTTGTAAACCAGATTAAAGAGGGAGTTCAGGACGCTGCCGAAGCGGTTCAGAACGATACTCGTGAGGCTGTTGCTGCGGTGAAGAGCGGAAATTTTGCCGACCTCCTCAAGAACAAGACTTTCCTTATTTGCTGCGGCGTTCTTCTTGCGGTAATTTTCCTCGTAGTTATTATCGCAGGCTGTGCTGCTCTCGGAAAGAGCGGCAGCAAGGTTAAGGGTACATACGTTCCCGTTGTAAGCGACGGCGACCTTGTGGTTTTCTATAACGGAAAACAGATGAAGGGCGTTGATTTGTCGTCCTCCGCTTCGCTGCTTGACGGCACTCCCAACGGAACAACAGCTATCCTTGAAGACGACGATTCGCTTTATCTGCTTAAGAACGGCAAGATTTCCAAGATTACAGATGATTTTGATACAACCAGAGCAAGAATTTCCGCAAACGGAAAGACTGTGGTTTATGTAAGCGATGACTCTGTTTACGTTTATACAGGAAGCAAACCCCAGAAGATTGCAGACCTTGAGGACGACAGATATTGCAATCCCGTTGTATCTCCCGATGGCAAGGTTGTAGTATATGCCGATATGGATGACGATGACATCAAGACTTACGCTTGGAAGGGCGGAAGCAAGGTTATTGACCTTGACACGGATATCAAGCCTATCTCGGTAAGCAACGGCGGTAAGATTATTTTTGGTGAGAACCGCAAGGGTGATTTGTATTTCCTCAGAAATCTCAAGCCCGGTACCGATGAAAAGCTCCGTGAGCTGGATGATGTTGTAGGTATATCGACCGACCACACCAAGCTTCTCTACACAAGCGAGGACAGCACCTACTGCTTCGATTTGTCTATCAGCGCAAAGGAAGATGTTCGTATCACAAGAAATACAATTCGTCCTTACGCCGAGACTTATTATGATGATGTTCCTTACATTGATAATTTCAAATCATTCCTGGGCAGAGAGAACGGCAGCGTTTATAAGTACTTCCGCAAGGGCAAGGATTATGACGATGAGAAGCTCATCTCCTCTCCCGATGCAATACTGATTTCCGATGATTATAAGTCTTTCGTTTACGTTGACGATGACGATGTAATGAAGGGAACCTTTGCAAACGCAAAGAACGCCAAGAAGGTAGGCAAGGACGCGATTTCCCTCAGAGGCAGCGATGACCTCAAAACCGTATTCTACCTTGACGACGACAGAACACTTCGCTATGCAGGCAAGGACGGCAAGATCGCTTCCGATGTGAATAAGTATGTTGTAATGAATAACGGCGTATGCGTTTTCAGCGATTATGACGGAGAACTGTATTACAGCGTTAAGGGCGGCGAAAAGAAAAAGACAGGTCTTGATGAAATATCCGGTTTGTCTGTTCGCGGCGACATACTCTTTGTAGTTTCGGATGATATGCTTTATATCAGCAAAAACGGAAAAACTTTTGCGAAAACAGGCGTTGATGTTGGCTAAAAGTTAATTATGAGCGGCGGCGTCTTTGTGTCATCGCCGCTCTGCTTATTTATGTTTTGGAGGTAATTTATGTTTTGTCCTAAATGTGGCAAGGAACTGAACGAAAACGCGAAGTTCTGCGCCGGATGCGGAGAACCAATTTCTCAGATTGCTTCTCCCGATACTTCGGAGAATGTCTCTCCGGTTGGAGCTGTTGAACCCGCGCAGAGCGCAGCATACTCTGTCCCTGTGGGAAATGTAGTAACGGGAACACTTCCCGTTCAGAACTCGGCTCCCGCAGAGCCCGCAGCTCCCGCAGAGCCTGCAGCTCCCGCAGAGCCCGCAGCTTCCGCAGAGCCCGCAGCTCCCGCAGAGCCCGCAGCTCCCGCAGAGCCTGCAGCTCCCGCAGAGCCTGTAACTCCCACAGAGCCCGCGGCTGCCGTTTCTGAGCCTGTTGCTCAGGAGAGCACTGCAACTGCAACGGCTACTCTCCCCGAAGTGCAGGGGGCTGTTCAGGGAAGCGCAATTAAGGCGGAAAAGCAGCCGAAGTCTATGAAAAAGATGCTTATCGGCGTTGGTGCAGCGGCGGTTGGCGTTGTTGTAGTGGGTGTTGGAGTGGCAGGCTTTACTTGTGCCAAGGCTGACTTTACACACCTGTTTATGGGAAATAAGAAATATGCCGCTTCCTTGATGGGAAAGCAGGTTGAACAGATTGTTAAATCTCCTGCTTTGTCCGCAGGTATGGCGTCTGTATCCGGCGATTCCGAGGACGGTGAGACCGATAGCACAACTAAGCAGTTGGTTGCAACGCTTAAATCGCTCAAGTCCGTTGTTCCTG
>JBJESC010000053.1:0-5162 GCA_051882615.1 Oscillospiraceae bacterium | reverse complement strand
GCACATCTACTTCGTCAACGGTACCACGGTAGGCATTAAGCCTAGCCGTGGTACCGTTTCCTCGTATCTGCACCTTTCTCACCAGCCTGATTTTGGACTTTTTCTGCGAGTAGCGCCCCCACCCCCAACCCCTCCCCCGAAGGGGAGGGGGCTATTTTTCTTATTTCGTGGGGGTGCTAACGCTTAAACGACGGACAACGTCCGTCGTTTTGCCCACACCCCCGTTCTGGGGCAAGGTCTGTCGGTCAACCCCTCTGTCACTTTGTGACACCTCCCCCGCAGGGGGAGATCTCCCCATACCCCCAAAGGTTTTTTGACAGACTGACGGCAGGATTTATTATCCTGCCGTTTCTGTATTTTTCTTCAACCATTTTGCAACGCTGTCCTCATCATTACTCCCGATAATTCCCGTTGCGTATTTCTTCAAATCGGGGTGAGCGTTCTGCATTGCATACGCTTCATCTGCAATACGGAACATCTCAATATCGTTTTTCCCATCTCCGAACACCACAACCTTTTCGCAGTCAAGCAACTTTTTCAATTGCTTGACTGCGTTTGCTTTTGAGGCGCTTAACGGAAGAAATTCAAGCCATTGCTCCTTGGAATAATAGTCCCTGTCGTATATGCAATGGTATATATCCTTGTATTTATGATAAAACGGCTCCAGCTTCTCGGGGGAGTCAATACAGGTGATATAAAATATATCGCCTTTCTTCAAATCGTCCGCACAGCTTACGCTGTTTCGGCGTACATCATTCAGACGGGTGTTGAGAAAGGTGTTCATTCCTCTTGAACACAACTCGGGAACAAACGAAAATTTCTCCACACCGTCAACAAATGCGTACACAATGGGATATATTCCGTTTTGGAACAAATCCTCCAACAAATCTAAAACCGACTTGTCGAAATAATTTGAAACAAGCTTCTCTTCCGTTACGTTGTCAAAAACAAAAGCTCCGTTGTAGGTAATCAGCGGGATTTTTGCGCTCAGTCCGCCCGTTACCTTTTTAGCCGAAATCAGCGACCGCGCAGTTGCATAGGAGAACAGCATTCCGCTTTCGGTCAATCGGTTAATCACGCCGCAGGTGTATTCAGAGAGGGTTTCATCGCTTCGCAGCAGCGTTCCGTCAAGGTCTGAAATGTACAGCGTTTTCATTCTTAATAAGCTCCTTTAAATATTGCGATTTGCTTGCTCCTATTCATGCACATCAATTATACGGGCGTACGGCGCCCGCCCACAGCATATACCCCGTTAATTATATCATATATTCCGAAAAAAAGCAACCAAACAGCGAAATTACCCATTGATTATTAGTCTCGTTTGTGTTATAATTACCTTAAGGCAACACCGCACAATTACCGGCTATCGCCTTTGCCGTGCGCTTGCTTGCATCTTTTCCGTCATCTTGCACAAATTTCGCTTGACGGGCGCTAGCCCGCCTGCGCTCAATTTGCACAATCTGACGAAAAATCTGCTGGCGCAATCGCACGACAATAATTGTGTGGTGTTGCCTTAACGATAATTAAGGAGTTGATTTTATGCCACATTCGGGAGGCGGAGGTTCTCACGGCGGAGGTCACCACAGCGGCGGAAGTCATCGCAGCGGCAGTTCGGGAAACAGCAACCGTGTTTCCAACACTTATTTTCCCCGCGCCCGCCGATTTATGTACTATTACAGAGGCAGACCGCATTACTACTACGCCAGACAGAAAGTTACCTCCGATAACAAGTCCTCGGGTATTGCTCTGATAGTATTCGCCGTGTTATGGCTGCTTGTCACGCTACCTTTGATAATAGCAATGAGCAGCAATTTGTTTATTCCCAAGCCTTTTCAGCTAAACTATGACGCGTCAATCGTTATAGACGATGAGATTGGAATTGTTGAAAGCAAAACAGACGTTACCAACGCAATTCTTGACTTTCAGGAAAAAACGGGAGTTACAGTAAGCATTGTCACAAGGACTACCGAAAACGCGTATATAGGCAATACTCACGAAAATGAAGCCTATAACTGCTATGTAGAACGCTGGGACGATGAAAAGCATTGGCTGGTTTACTATGTCGGAGATACGAAAAACCGCACCGATGACTGGTATTGGGAGCTGATGTGCGGAGACGATTGCCTCAAAATTCTCCCCACTAAGTACGAAAACCAATTCACAAGAGATTTCCACAGATACCTTGCAGCATACGAACGCTACACATTTGACGAAGCTTTTATTACTGCTCTCGGAAGCATTGAAGTCAAGCCGGGCTCTGTAAATCCGGAAGGAATCTGCGAATTCCTGATTGTGCTTATTTTCCCCGTAGCCGGAGTTATTATACTTATCTCCGGAATAACTACGTTTATTAAAGCACTATCACCCGAAGAAAAGGCAAAGCTTAACGCTGTTGAAATTTCTGTAAATAAGACTCCGGAGGAGATTGTATGCCCTTACTGCGACAGCGTGTACGTTAAATACACCTGCACGGAATGTCCTCATTGCGGCGCTCCCTTAAAAACGGATACCAATAGCTCCGATTTGAATTAACAAAAAGCTCCCGTTTCTGCGCGGGAGCTTTTTTCTTATTAAGATATTGACAACATCGTTGCTGTGTGATATAATTAAAAGAAAACGAACGTTAGCTTTAAAAGGGTAATTTAAGTATGGATAAACCGACAACTAAGGACAGAATACTCAATTCGGCTCTGACGCTGTTCTCCGAAAAGGGATTTGACGGGGTAGGCGTTGACCTTATCGCGGAAAAGGCGGGAATAAAAGGTCCGTCTATGTACAAGCATTTCAAGGGTAAGGACGACATTCTTAACGCACTCATTGAGAAAGCGGAGAACTACTATCAGGAGAATTTCGGCTCAGCGGGAAAGCCCGGAAAAATACCGCGCTCAATGGACGAGCTGATAGAAACATCGCTTAGCCGAATTCAATTCACTCTGCACGACACTATGATAAAGAAAGTGAGGAGGCTGCTCACAATGGAGCAATTCCGCAACAGCCGTATTGCTTCGCTCACCACTAAATACAATATCGACAGCGTGCAGGGGCTGTATCGTGAGATATTCCGACAAATGATGGATAACGGAACGATGAAAAGAGGAAACCCCATATTGGTGGCAATGGAATTTGCCGCACCCGTATCGCTTCTTATTCAGATGTGCGACCGAGAGCCGGAGCGCGAAGCGGAAGCAATAGAGCAGATTGAGGAATATTTCAAACGCTTTTCAGACAAAAACAAAACCGACATTACAACTTCATAAGGCAGGTGTTGAATATGGAAATCGTATTACGCAAGTGGCTGCTCTCCGACGCCGAAGCATTATCAAGAATACTTTCAAACAGAGAAATTCTTAATAATCTGCGCGACGGTCTGCCCTACCCCTACACTAAAAAGGACGCGGAGGACTATATCAATTTCATTCTGAACGCGGAACCTAACGACACATTTGCTTTTGCAATCGAAATTGACGGCAATGTTGTTGGCA
The DNA here is from genome assembly GCA_051882615.1 of Oscillospiraceae bacterium. Taxonomy (GTDB): domain Bacteria; phylum Bacillota; class Clostridia; order Oscillospirales; family Ruminococcaceae; genus CAG-115. The sequence goes on along the minus strand of JBJESC010000053.1, from coordinate 1,680 downwards.
ACATCGGTGCTTTCAGGCAAGGCAATATTCACCGCCGCACCGCCGAGCTCGGATACTATCTCGCCGAGGAATGCCACGGAAAAGGCATTATGACAAGCGCGGTTGAGCAATTATGCGGGAAGCTGTTTGCCGAGACAGACATACTCAGGATTTTTGCAGAGCCTTTTGCCTACAATATCGGCTCTCGGCGTGTGCTTGAAAAGGCAGGCTTCCGACTTGAGGGAATAATGAAGAGCAACGCCTTCAAAAACGGAAAAGTATTCGATACGGCGCTTTACTCCTTAACCAAAACAGATGAACAATACCCTGTAAGGCGCTTGAACGAGGATGAAATCCCCGAGGCGCTGAATTTAATATGGCAGGTTTTTATGCAGTTTGTCGCCCCCGAATACTCCAAAGAGGGCATTGACGAATTCCGAAAGTCGCTTGACGATAAGCAGCGCACCCGAATGCTCAAATTCTACGGCGCATTCGTCAACGGCACCCTCGCGGGAGTGCTTTGTATGAGAGCTCCGCAGCATATCGGCGGCTTTTTCGTAAAGTCCGAATATCAGGGCAAGGGTTTCGGAAAAGCGCTCTTTGAAGCAATGAAAAAGGATTATGACAAACAGGAGTTTACGGTACACTCCTCGCCATACGCCGTTGAAATTTACGAAAGGCTCGGCTTCGTCAGAACAGGCGAAGAGCAAACCGTCAACGGCTTACGATTTACGCCAATGGAATATTCCGAAATCAGTCCCCAATAACAAAGCTCAATCAACGTTATAAAACAAGCTCCGACGTATCTCTACGGCGGAGTTTTTCCCCCTCTTGCGCAATCAGCAGATGGACTCCCTTACCAAATCCGTTCCGACATACGGGATAATCGACGACAAATGCTTCCTTTGCAGCGAACTGAGGTCAATCGAAAACAATTCGCTCAGCTTCGCCCAATCGCCCCAATTTGCGCCGCCCTTCCCCTGCTCTATTCTTCTGAGCTTTGAGGGGCTCATTTCGAGAAGCTCGGCTGTCAATTCCTGCGTTAAGCCGCTCTCCTCTCTGCCGACGCGTACCATTCTGCCGAATTCCGTCTGTAATTCTTCAAACATTTTCCTTACCCCACAACAATTTCGACTGCTATAAACGGCTTAATAGCCTTAACTAATTATATTTTATCATTTTAAGTCGAAATGTCAACAGAAAAAAGGCAAATTCTCCATTCTGCAAAATCCTTTTTTTATTGGGGTTTTTCAGCCATCTTGAAATATGACGTATTTTTGTTAATGTCGTATAAAGAAATTCACGCCAACAATTGCTTATGAACCCAGCAACCAAGAAAAAGGTCGGCAAATCCGATAATCTGCCGACCGTAATTATTCACAATAGCTGTTCCAGCAGTCTGTAAATTTCGTCCTTTTGACCAAGTCCGTCAGAAAACGCTGTTGCACCGCCCGCTGCCGTGCCGAGCTTGAGCGCGTATTCAAAGTCGCCGTTCTGCGAGCCTGCAATAAAGCCCGCAACCATTGAGTCGCCCGCTCCTACGGAGTTTCTCACCGTGCCTTTGCACACTCCGCAGCGGTGAGTATTCCCGTTTTCATCGAGAAGCAACGCTCCGTCTCCCGCCATTGATACAAGCACGTTGCGCGCGCCCTTTTTCCTGAGCCTTTCGGCATACTCCGCTATCTCCTCATCAGTCGTGAG
>JBJESC010000052.1:0-5204 GCA_051882615.1 Oscillospiraceae bacterium | reverse complement strand
AAAATCCAATCAGGAGTGATAATATGAAAATCTACAATACAATGACACGCAGAAAAGAAGAGCTGACTCCCGTAACCGAGGGTACAGTCAAGATTTACTGCTGCGGTCCGACCGTTTATAATCTCATTCACATAGGAAACGCCCGCGCATTGTGCGTGTTTGATACCCTGCGCCGTTACCTTGAATTCCGCGGCAATAAGGTGTTCTATGTTCAGAACTTCACCGATGTGGACGACAAGATTATCAAAAAGGCGAACGAGCTTGGCAAGACCGCGTCCGAGGTTTCCGAGAACGCTATCAAGGAGTACTTCACCGACGCTGACGGACTTAACGTGAGACGTGCGGACGTTCACCCCAAGGTTACCGAGTGTATGGACATAATCATTGATATTGTTAAAACGCTTGTGGACAAGGGGTACGCTTACGAAGCGGACGGAGACGTTTACTTTGAGACTTCAAAATTCTCCGAATACGGAAAGCTCTCCCACCAGCCGCTTGACGACCTGAAAGCAGGAGCGCGTATTGAAGTCGGAGAGAAGAAGCGCGACCCGATGGACTTCGCTGTATGGAAAGCCGCAAAGCCCGGTGAGCCGTATTGGGACTCTCCTTTCGGAAAGGGACGCCCCGGCTGGCATATCGAGTGCTCGGCTATGTCCAGACACTTCATCGGCGACACTATCGACATTCACGGCGGCGGAGCGGATTTGATTTTCCCTCACCACGAGAACGAAATCGCCCAGAGCGAATGTGCAACGGGCTGCCAGCTTGCCAACATCTGGATGCACAACGGAATGCTGAATGTTGACAACAAGAAAATGTCCAAGTCGGCTGGCAACTTCTTCCTCGTGCGCGATATGGCTAAGGAGTTCGGTTACGAGCCTATTCGGTTTATGCTCCTTTCCGTGCATTACAGAAGCCAGCTCAACTACACCACCGAGGTTATTGAGAGCTGCAAGGCGGCACTTACCCGTCTGTACAACTGCCGCGCCCTTATTGAGCGTACACTCCCCACCGCAAAGGACGGCGAGGCTTCCGAGAAAACGCTTGCGCAGATTAAGGAAGTACGCGACAGCTTTGTAAACTCGATGGAGGACGACTTCAATACGGCAGACGCAATTTCCGCTGTATTCGAGCTTGTCCGTGCAATCAATACCGCTCTCACCTCCGAGCTTTCGGATATGACCAAGGGCGATATTAAGGCATACAAGGACGAGTTCAACACTCTCACGGAAGTTCTCGGTCTGCTTTACACCAAGAAGGACGAGGAAATCCCCGCCGAGGTGCAGGCGCTTGTTGAACAGCGTAAGGAAGCACGCAAGGCGAAGAATTTCGCACTTGCAGACGAGCTCCGCGGCAAGATAACAGAAATGGGCTATGTCGTTGAGGAAACACGTCAGGGAACTATTATCAGAAAGGCTTAATATGAAACTCAGGAATACAATTTTCGCAGCAATTCTTGCAGCGGCAGCGCTGCTTTCGGGCTGCAAAAACAACGGAGGAGCAAACGAAATGGGAATAGTAAGCGTAAAGCCTCAGGAAATCAAAGGATTTGAGGGAAACACCGTGGAGGTTGCTCCCAAGGCGGGCGACCTTATAGCAACATTTGAAATAGAGAATTTCGGTACAATAAAGGCTGTTCTCTTCCCCGAAGCAGCTCCGATTGGAGTTGAGAATTTCCAGAAGCTCTGTGATTCGGGGTATTTCAAGGGACTTACTATTCACCGCGTTGTAAAGGACTTTATGCTCCAAGGCGGCTCGCTCAACGGTAACGGCACGGGCGGTGACGCTATGGTCGAGGGCGGCGAATTCGGCGTTGAAACAGCGCAGAACGCACGTCACTTCTACGGTGCGCTTTGCTACGCCAATGCTCAGGGAAAGAACTCCACACAATTCTATATCGTAAACAGCAAAACCCCTCAGGATTTGGGCGATTTCAATTTGGATCGTTATCGTGAAATCGTTGAAGAGGGAGAATCGTACATTGCTCAAGCAAAAGCTATCGGAGCAACGGACGCAGAGGAGTATTACCGCTTCCAGACTCAGTACTACCAGAACACTATTGATTGGGTAGAGGGCGCAACCGATAAAATCAACTCTATCTACAAGGAAAAGGGCGGAACACCCTTCCTTGACGGAAACTACACCGTTTTCGGACAAGTATACGAGGGCTTTGACGTTATCGACAGCATCTCTGCCGTTGAGGTTCAGGACAACGGCGGTGGAGAGGTGAGCAAGCCCGTACAGACAATCACAATAACAAACGTTACCGTTACAAAATTCGCTGAATAAGGAGGCGTAAGCAGATGAAACTCAAAAGCGCGCTGATAAGCATAGGTCTGGCTCTCTGCTGCCTTGTGACCTCGGGCTGCAGTTCTAAGGCAAGCCCCGGAAACATCGGAAAAGAAGTCACCTTTAAGGACGGCGACCTCATCGCGGAAATTGAGATTGAGAACTACGGCACAATCAAGGCAAAGCTGTTTCCCGATATTGCTCCCAACGCGGTTGAGAACTTCGTCAAGCTTTCTAAAAACGGATATTACGACGGATTGAAAATCCATCGCGTTGCAAAGGATATGTGTATTCAGGGCGGCTCGCTTAACGGAGACGGAACAGGCGGAACAGCGCTGATAAACACCGATGGCTTTTTTGACAACGAGCTGAGCCTTGACGCCAGAAATTTCTACGGTGCTCTCTGCTATGCAAATCAGAACGGAAAGAACACTACTCAGTTCTATATCGTAAACTGCAAAACTCCACAGGATATAACCCAGTTTGACGCTCAGAAAATCCTTGAAAAAGCGGCTGAATATACGGCTTTGAAGGAAGGAATGGAAGCAACCGATCCCGACTATGATTATATTACGGCTCAGGAAGCATACTACACCGAGCTTGCAAATATGCTTTCCAAAGCTTCGGAGGAAGTCAAGACAAGATATGCCGAAGAAGGCGGGTATCCCCTCTGGGACGGTATGAGCACCGTTTTCGGTCAGGTATACGAGGGCTTTGACGTGTTGGAAAAAATCTCCGCTGTTGAAGTGACAACAAACCAGCTCGGAAAACAGGAACGTCCGAAGGTTGATATTATTATCAACTCCGTTAAAATCACCGAATATGTAACTCCCGAGCCTGTCGAGGAAAGCTCGTCAAGCTCCAAGAAGAAAAAGTAAATCAAATCCCGCCTTGAGAAAGGCGGGATTACTTATTAAAAGCCTGATTCTATCAAGCGAGTAAGAGAGTTCATCGCTGATAAACGTTCCTCTTCCGAGAGGCTCCCCCCCTTACGCGAGCGAAATTTTGCCTTTACGGTGAGTATATCGTCCGAGGTCTCGTCACGGTGGACTTTTATTGCGTATGCTTCGCAGGTACGCTCATTGCCGTTATGGAAATAATTCAGGAATACCTTATCAGAAATGCCCTCTAAGAGCATTTTTCCTGTTGTCTGAGTGCTGTTGTAGTATCTTCCGAGCTTTCCTCCCGTGAGCTCCCGCGAACCACTCAGAACGGCTGTCTTTCCGTCCTCGGAGGCTGTCATTCCCCTGCCGTTTTCCGTTATCTCAAACCTCGGGAGAAGCGTTGTTCGCCCCGCCCTGTCGTCGCTCAGCAAGTCCAGCAGCGTAACTTTCGGGGAAGCTCCCAGCATATTTGCGTTCTCAATCAGGGAGAGCGGTTTCTCTGCGGAGGTTATCCCCTCCTTAAATGTCAAATTCGTCAGCTCCTCTGCGTTGTCCGCACAGCATACGGGCATATTCAGACTGCACCGCATATCAAAATACAGAGTTTCCAGAACGTCTCTTACGCTCGCAAGCTCAAAGCCTCCGCCAAGAATAAGGAGCTTTGTCTCGCACATATAAACCGTTTTTCCGTCTATAAGCGAGATGTTGTCAATGGCTTCGGCAAGGGTTCTGCCCTCTCCCGTCACCTTAATCACGTTCTCCTGAGTGGCGTCTATTGTATCTCCTCCGCTTCCGCCGCTGCTGAAAAGAAGCGCACTCACACGGTAGTCGTTATCGAAATCCACCGCCGCCGCCTGAATAATAGCGCGTTTCCCGATTTCCGTTGCATTTCCCGTCTGCCGACAACCCGAAAACAGAAGTGCCGAAATAATTATCGGTAATATCAGTTTTTTCACCCTGCTTCTCCCTTTCTGCGCGTCTTTGAAGCCTCATAAACCTTCCTCAAAATCACTACCGATGAAAGCAGCATAACACCCGCTCTGAACACTGCGCCCAGCGCCCATACCGCCGCCGCTGCTCCGTCCAGACGCTTGAAAAATACGATGTCCGACAGCGAAGCCGCCGCAATAAACGGGTACTCGCTCACGCTGTATAACTCCCGAAGCACCACAGCGCTTACCGCGCAGATTATCGCCGTAAACAGAACCGAAAACAGTCCGTACAGCAATCCGCACTTTCCTGCAGAAGCCGAGGTTTTCTTATTCACATACGGCAGCAATGCCGCGAAAATAAGATAGCCCGCACCGCGCTTCATTCCTTGAATTAGCTCCTTGAAATATAGCTCCATATCTCCGCTGAGCGAGAATTCAAGAGTGGTAAAACGCATATAGGGAATATCCGCCAGAATTACCGTTAAGGTAACAATCGCCGCTCCGACAAGGAATATCGCTCCCGCACGCGCCAGAGCTTCCGTTCCCATTATCGCCGCGTATACGGCAAAAATCGCCGCTAAAACGAATATAACCCACACAGAACCGCCGATTAGCAGATTTTTCAGGGTAAATTCCGATGAATAGAACAACGTCATAATCGCCGCGCCCAGCAGAATAAGCGCCGCTCCTATCCCGAACAGCCACCCGAAGAATCTGTTTTTCCTGTATATCGCGCGGTAAAAATCCTCACCCCTAAACGAGTACACTATCACGGGCAAAGCCAGAACGAACTGAACAAGCTCGCTTATCAGCAGCGTTACCAGCGATTCAAAAGAATTGTAGGAAACCCTGTTCGGGAAGACTATTTCGGTGCTGAGACGTGTGAATATCATCAGGCAAAACAGCTGATACACGCTTATTTTCTTATTAGACTTAGTCATCGGTTGTCGCTCCGTTCAAATTCTGCAATACCACATTGCTTCTTGCCAGCTTTTTCCACCCCGAACGCACAAACATATCTCGCGTAGCTTTCGTTGAGAACGGCGAAATCGGTGCCATATAGGGAACTCCGTAGGTATTAAGCGAACACATTTTGATA
>JBJESC010000051.1:0-5215 GCA_051882615.1 Oscillospiraceae bacterium | reverse complement strand
TAAGAAACTCGGTTCGTAACTCGATGCAAAAAAATTGGATTTCTTGTTACAAAACATGATACAAATGCGTATAAACCCACGAAAGCAAAAACTTTTTAATGGATTGCGAAAAAGCATTCCCAAAACTTAGCCAAAAACAGAAATCAATTACTGCGATATTGGAGGACATCAACATGAAACCGGAAAAATTAGAAGAAAAAATTCTTGACTTCGCACTTGAAAACGCGAAAAATCCGTTCCCTGAAACAATAAGTTATGGAGTGAATAGCAATAGCAATGTTTACTTGGATAATACAATATTCAGCCATCTTGAAGAACTATTTATAAAAAACGGAGTGGTTTCTGCCGAAAACACAATCTTAAATGATGAAGCTGTAAATGCCTCGCGTGCTTCGGCATTTGCCGCTTCGGCGATTTGTCAGCTGTTCATTGCTGATAAAATCAAGAAGAATATCGACCTCTTTGTCGATGATCCAAAAAACGACAAATATTTCGAAGGATTAAATGACGAGCAAAAAGAGGATTTCATTAAGAATTTGAAGGGTAAGGTTACGGCAAGACTTGAGGTTGACACCAAAAACATATACGGCGAAGATTTTGTTCAGCAGCTCTCGGATAAGTTCAGCAAATATGCAGAAAAGTCCAAATGGGGCAACGACAACGCAGAAAAATTCTTGGGTGAGGGATTAGGCACTGTTGTTTTGCTGAACAAACAATTGGAGGAGCATAAAAATCTCAACGAAGCCGTAGATGCAGTTAAAAAGCAGTATGAGAATGCTGATAGTGGCTTGGGATTGGATTACTCGCTTCAGCATATGATTTTGGACCGGATTAAGGATAATTCCTCTCAGCTTGCAGCTGAAATGGCTCCGGAAATTGACACTTCAAAATCTTTTCTGGAAAGATTAATCGATTATATCATGAATCTTCTCAGTTTTGGTTTGTCTGACGATTTACAGAATGACGCCGCAAGAAACCGTGCCGAAAATAAAAAGCTGCGTGAGAAGATGTCCTTTGGTGAGTTCAGCGGAGTCAACGATATTAAAAAAGTGAAATCTCCCTCATCAAATCACAACGACCCTGCTGCAGAAAGAAACGACCCCACATTGGGTGGCTGATTAATGTGTAAAGTCGCAAATCCAATAACGACAATTATCTATGTCCATACCCAAACTGCGGTACAGAATAATGGTTTGATATGCAGATAAGAAGCGAGGCAAGAGCGTAAAGCCCTTGCCTTGTTATTTTTATTCTGTAACGCAAGTCAAACTCTGCTAAACGCTTTTAGTCTGCTTGGTTATTTGCCGTAACTGATAATCCTTATCCTCGTCAATCAGTTCTATCATATAATGCGCGATAATCGGGTCAAGCTGTGTTCCGCTTACTCTTTCAATTTCCGCACGAACCTTGTTTTGGGGCAGAACCTCACGATAGCTTCTGTTCGAGGTCATTGCATCGTATGTGTCGGCTACTGCGATTATTCGGGCGTAAAGAGGGATTTCTTCTCCCGATAGTCCGTCGGGGTAGCCCTTGCCGTCAAAGCGCTCGTGATGCCATCTTGCTCCGCACTCAATGTCCTTAATCTCGTTCATATTCTTCAGAATGTCGTAGCCTATTTCGGGATGAGTTTTGATGACAGCGTATTCTTCGTCGGTGAGCTTTCCGGGCTTGTTTATGATGTTATCGGCAATTCCTATTTTCCCTATGTCGTGGAGAGTCGCCATTAAGAAAACGGACTCCTGTTCCTCCTCGGATAGCCCTGCTTTACGAGCGAGTAGCGTTGAGTATTCTGCTACCCTTGTGGAATGTCCCTTTGTGTACTCGTCCTTAGCTTCAATTGCGTGTACCAGAGTAATCATAGCCTGATAGGTCAGCTTTTCTGCCTTTTTAAGATTTTGATCAATTTCCTTACGGCGCTCAATATACCTCTTAATTGTATCAATTCCCGCCATAACAAGTATGAATAACGCGCCTATACAGATACAGAACGAATTGAATATGGAGCTCTTGTTAAGGTATTCTATCACCTGAATAACAGCGCATATCGCAAATCCGATAAAGCCGCAGATTACAAGGCTGTAATCCTTGATGTCGCCGCTTTTAATGTCGAGTATTACCGAAACGACAGTGGCGGCAATCTCCGCAAAGAATACCGCATACATTATGGGGAGAAATTGGTTGAAATCAACCGTCCCTGTATAATGTAAAATCACCGAAACAACAAAGGAAATAATATTTACGGCGATTATCGGCAGGTGAAGCTTTGCATATCGCTGCTTCTGAGTATAATTGATATAAAATATCAGAGGGATGGAGAACAGATACAGCGATAAGTAGTTTATATCCGACGCCAACGAAATATTGGGGAAAAACAGCTGCCTTACAGGTGAATGTGCAAGCATCCAGAGCGCCAGAAAGAATATACCCCAGCCCAGATATCCAAGGTAAAATCTTTTTCCCATTCTGATATTCAGAACGGCGTTTATTGCGATACTTGCAATAGCCATAGTTATAAGAAACAGTCCGCTGATTATTTCAAATACATTACCCTTGGCAAATACGCTCCACATTCCGAAAACGGTTCCGCAGTATACAGGGCGAATAACCCCCGCATAATCCGAGCGGGTGGACATAACTACGGTTATTGTCTTTCCGTAGTCTTCGGCAGTAAGCGGGATAAAGACATATCCGCTTGCGCTGTATTTTCCCGAAATCCGCGTATCGGCGGTGCTGTAATCACCTCGAAGAACTCCGTCTATGTAGAACTCCATATCCTGCTTGGAAGAACGAAAACCGAGCCACCTTGAAAAGCTGTCGTCTCCGAAGTCTTGGGGCAGTGCTGCCGATATGCTTATCTCTTCGCCTTTCTTGACATCGAGCTTTGCGGGCAGGGTAATTATTTCGGTTTTTCCGTCCGAAAAGGTGCAGGTCCATTCAAGGTCAAGCGTCTCACAGGCAAACAGGTCGCTTTGGCGTTCCGAGGGGAAGAGTCCGGCAGACACAGCTATAAATATAATTATCCCGGCAACTATTACGCAGATAGTGATTTCTATTGCAGATTCTATTTTTGTTCCGAGCTTTTTCATGCCGTGAATGCCTCCTTCCTTGCTTTTTTCAGACGCATTTGTGTTACTTGTTATTTTGCCGAAGCTTATAATCCTTATCCTCGTCAATCAGTTCCATCATACAATGTGCGACAATCGGGTCGAGCTGTGTTCCACTGACTCTTTCTATTTCAGCGCGAACCTTGTACTGGGGTAAAACCTCACGATAGCTTCGGTTTGAGGTCATCGCGTCATAGGTGTCCGCTACTGCGATTACTCTGGCGTAAAGAGGTATTTCCTCTCCCGAAAGCCCGTCGGGATAGCCCTTGCCGTCGTACCGCTCGTGATGCCACCGTGCTCCATTCTCAATGTCCTCGATTTCCGACATATTTTTCAGAATGTTGTATCCGATTTCGGGGTGCTTCTTAATTACGGCGTATTCCTCGTCTGTGAGCTTCGCCGGCTTATTTATTATTCTGTCGTCTATGCTGATTTTCCCTATGTCGTGAAGAGTAGCCATAAAGTATATCGACATCTGCTCTTCTTCGGTCATACCCATTTTCTGAGCGAGAAGTCTTGAGTATTCCGCCACCCTTGTGGAATGGCCCTTGGTATACTTGTCTTTTGCTTCTATGGTATGTACAAGGGTTTCCATTATCTGATATGTGAGAGTTTCATTTTTACGCCTTATATTCTTTATTGTGCTGTCAAGGTTTATGTAATCCTTTATTGTGGTAATCATAGCCATTATAAGCAAGAACACAGTGCCTATACAGAGAATACCTCCATCAAATACGACGGTTCTGTTAAAGTACAATACAAGCTGAATAATAGCGCAGACAACAAGACCGAGTATACCGTATGCAATGAGCTTGTAGTTCCTTATATACCCCTTCCTTATATCAATAATCATTGTCACAATAACTATTCCTACACCGATAAGCTGGATTATTGTGTTGGTGGTATGGACAATTCTGAATGGCAGCAAATCCGTTACCTCCGATACTATCGCAAACATAAAGTAGGCGAGAGAGACCGCGAGGTATCCTCTGTAATATGCCACATATCGTTTTTCCTGTACATAATCAAGATACAGTACAATAGGTATCACAAAGAAAAAGATAGTTATATGCGTCAAAATGCCCGCAAGCGAAACATTTTCATAATAAAGCTGCCTTATCGGAGATTGCGCCAGAACCCATATTGACAGCGTCAGAAGTCCGCAGCCGAGAAAATACAGATAGAATTTCCTCTTTGTTTTAAACGATAGAATAACACTTGCCACAATGCTTATTACAGAAAGCACCAGCATAAACGCGGCAAGCAAAAACGCAAATATATTATTTTTGCCGTGATAATACCATATTCCGAAAGCGGTTCCCACATACATTTCGTGAACGACTCCGGAATATGCCGAATCGCTGGTGAAATAGATGGCAAGTTCCTTGCCGCCGTCATCGGGAGCTATTGGAACAAAGATGTATGCCGAAGCGCTTGAGGTTCCCCAAGGTCGGGTGGTTTCGGTTGTATACTCCTTTCGCAGCTCGCCGTCAATATGAACTTCCACATCCTGCAAGGTCGACAAAAGACATAGCCACCTTGTTACGTCTTCAGACATCTCTTCGGAAATAATCGTTTTTATGCAGACGGTTTCATTAGCGGCTGCATCAAGTTTACAGGGCAGCTTCACGGGAATTTCACTTTTATCGGGAAGAATCTGCCGCCATTGGAGGTCATCTGTCCCACAATCGTATATATTATCCTGCCTTTCCGAGGGCAGAAAGATTATACCGAAGAAGAAAAACAGGAGAACGCTCGTTGCCAAAACAAAAAATGAATATCTGCATATTGTATCAAAGTTCAAATTCTTCTTTTTCATAAAGCGTCCTCCTTTCTTGTTATACACACGTTAATTATATCATATTTTCTTCCAAAAATCAATATAGAAAATAAACGAGAAAAAAGTAATATTATGTCTTGTTTTTTCTTCAGGTTTGTGTTATAATAATTTAAATATATTACAAGGAGAATGGTAATGCGGATAAAGAAACTCACTGCTTTTATGCTTTCGCTTGCGTTGGGCTGTATGGCGTTTTCAGGCTGCAAAAAGCCCGAGACCCAAACAGATGACAGGGAAATTCCCGTATTTACTGCTGCAAATGAAACAATTG
>JBJESC010000050.1:0-5217 GCA_051882615.1 Oscillospiraceae bacterium | reverse complement strand
ATCATAAACACCGCAATAAGGCAGAACGCGATAAGTCCCGCGAGCGCCATTGCGTCTCTTGCGCCCATACCGAGTATAGGCGAAATGGTGGAAAGGCTGGTGGTTTCCAGCTTGAACGGCAGCGCACCGCCGTTTATCTTGTCTGCGAGAGCCTGAGCTTCCTTATCGGTGAAGCTGCCGCTGATTTGTGCTTTACCGTCGGTAATAACGGCGTTTACGGTAGGATAGGAGATGCACACATCGTCCATCCATATAGAAATCGGGTAGCCCTGAAGTCTTTCGGTAGCCTCGGCAAACTTTTCCTTGCCGCTGTCCTTGAATTCGAGGGATACAATCCACTCCAGAGTGCCGGTGTTCTCGTCTCTGGTGTAGCCCGCCTGAGCCTTTTCAACGTCCGAGCCTGTGAGGATTATGTTCTCGGTTTCGCCGGTGGGCTTGCCCTCGTCATCAACCTCGTGCTTGTCGCGGAAGGTGAGCAGCGCGGTCTCGCCGATTTCTCTTACAGCCGCCTGCGGATCGAACGAGGTATCGTCGCTCTGCCACGGAAACTGCACGATAATCGCCTTGGTAGCCGAATCAACGTACACCTCGTAATCGTTGATGTTCTTGCTTACAAGACGGGTTTCGATAATGGACTTCGCCGCGTTGAGGTCGTTTTCCGTGATTTCGTGCTCTGCCGCGTAATCCTCGGGAACGCCGAACGTTACGTTAACGCCGCCGCGAATATCAATTCCCCATCTGATGTCGTCAATTCCCCTGATGTAGGTAGTCTTTACGTCGCCGTAGTAGGTTTCAACGCCCAGAGTTGACGCAATCGTGAACAGCACGGTCAACAGCAGGACGATAAAAAATACGGGCTTTGTTATTCTGCTTTTCAAGCCTTTTTCACTCCTTGTTTTATTTCCGTTTATAAATGAATATTTTAATCCATACTACACTATTGTATCACAATTTTCCCGATTAGTCAAGAGATATTATAGGCTTTGGGGTGTTTTTTTCGCCTAATTTTCATGAAACGGCTTGAAAAAGCAGAACAGTTATGATATAATATAAAATAGGTATGATGGTTTTTTTCTGCGATACGCGCCCCTGCGCCCGTTTTGGGGGATTCGCAAAACGACGGGCTTTTCCCGTCGTTTTGCGAATCCCCCGTTCTGAAACTTCGCGCCTATCCCGCCATTGTGGGGGTTTGCCAACGGTTTTATAGTATATAATTCAGACTTCCTCGAAAGGACTTTTTATGGATAATCCGAACAACAATCAGTTCAATCAGAACTCGCAGTTCCCGCAGAGCTCGCAGCTCCCGCAGAGCGGAGTTCCGCAGAATATGCAGTATCGGCAGAATCCGCAGTATCGGGAATACGCTCAGCCCACTCAGACGCAAACCGTCTCAAAGGGCGAAATGTTCGTGGGAATGAACATATTAAGCAAGATAGGCGTTATCTTCATACTTATCGGCGTAATCGCGTTTTCGGCGGTGTCCGAGGACTACCTCCCCGCGTGGGCGAGAATGGGACTTGTGCTGGCGTTGGGCGTTATTATGCTGATATGCGGCGACCTGTTCCGCAGGAAAAACTCGCCGATATTCGCAAACGCGCTCACCTACGGCGCGGTGGCGGAGCTGTTTATCAGCGTGCTTATCGGACGGTACGGCTTTGGGGTGTGGAACGGCACGGTGGCACAAGTGATAGGACTTGTGGTGGCGGCTCTCGGAATACTGCTCTCGCTTCGGTACAAGAGCCAACCGCTGCTTATCGTAACCCAGATTTTCGCAACCCTGCCCGCTTTCGCCTGCGGTAGAAACGCCGCTTCGGTGGCGATTTCGGCATTCTGCCTTATGGCGGGACACGCGGCAGTGGCGATTATTTCCCGCCGAAAGGACTACACGGGCGCTTACATAACAGGAATATGCCTCGCCTTTGTCCACTCGTGTATCGTAGCGGTGCAGGCGGAAAGAATCGGTTATTTGGACATTGCTCTCAATGACCAGACCTTTGTGTATTCAACGTTTGTGATTGTTTTCGCGCTCTGCGTGGCGGTGTGCTATGCAGGCGGAGTGCTGCTGAATGCGGCGGAGAGCGACGGCACGATGTTCGCGTGGGAAATCACGGGAACGATACTCTCCCTCGCTTCAACCGCGCTTGTAATACATTTTGTGCTTGTAAGCGCGTGCGAGAGCATTAAGGTTTCGGGAATCGGCGATATAGTATTTGCGCTTGTTCTCGCGGTAATCGCGGTAATCTTCGCTCTGCGCTTCGGCAAGCGGTGCAGCACGGTGAGTGCGATTTCCAACATAGTACTCGGTTGTCTTGTGCTGTCGGTGTTTATGCTTGCGGAGGGCGTTGCCGTTTACGTTGTGCTCCACGTTATGGCGGTAGCGGTGCTGACGCTCGGCTTGTTCATCGAGCGCAAGCTGTTTATGGGCTGGGGAATTGCGCTTCTGATACTCTCCGAATTTGCGTTCTTTCAGAAGCTCGGCGAGGACGGTGCGGAGCGCATAATCGCCATAATCGTGAACCTAGTGCTGTGGTTTGTCGTTATGGGAATATACATTGTCCGCAAGAAGCACGAAACAACGCTGTTTAAGGTCTACACCTGTCTTGCGTTCCTAAACGCGGGAATACTCGGGTGCAGTCTGATACTGAAAGACTTGTTCGGTGCGCTGAAGGAAGCGTCTTTCACGGGTGCGGAGTGCAGACTGCTGTGCTCTCTTATCTGCGCGTGCATCTGGATGATAATGGGCTTCGCTATCGGAAAGGCGAAGTATCTCGGCGGGCTTTCGATGGGCTTTTCAATCACGTTTTACGCTATCGGAATGGGCTTCTTGTTCTTCACAAACCTCATCCATTGGGGCGCGGCTTCCAAGGAGTACAAGTTCGCGGCGCTGTTCGTGGTTGTAACGATAATCGTCAACATCATCTCCGTGCTGACCGTGCTTGACCTCACAATGCAGATTACCGCGAAAGCCCCGAAGTTCGCCAAGGCGGTGGGACTTGTTGTGTCGTCCTACGGTCTGGCTTCGCTCACCTCGGTGCTGGGTATGAACAACACGGTTAAGTTCACAAGCTGGATTATCTCGATTATCTATATCGTAATGGCGGCGGTGTGGATTGTGGTCGGCTTTAAAAAGCGGAATGCGCTGCTCAGGCGGTTCGGTCTGGCGCTGGCGCTGCTCGCCTCGGCGAAGCTGTTCCTGTTCGACTTCCACGGCATTGACGCTATGGGAAGAACGCTGCTGTTTATCGGCTTCGGCGTAACCTTGCTGGTTATTTCGTTCGGCTACGGAATTGCGGAGAAACGGCTTAAAGAGCGGGACGGAAAATAACAGCTTGACAATTCAAAAGAAGTCGTGTATAATAATATCGGTGTTCAAAAGTCGTGAGAAATCACGCTCAAATGGGGTAACGCAATTGTGTTACCCCATTTGTTCTTTCAAAAAATATCCCTGCATAGGAAATAAACAACCCCGTTTCCGATTGAGGAAACGGGGCTTTGGTTTAACCTGAACTTAAATTGTTATTCTATCCTCGATATACTGCTTAACTTCCGAAATCGGGATTCTCACCTGCTGCATAGTGTCGCGCTCACGAACGGTTACGCAGCCGTCGGTTTCGCTGTCGAAGTCGTAGGTGATGCAGAACGGAGTTCCAACCTCGTCCTGACGGCGGTAACGCTTACCGATAGCGCCCGCTTCATCGTAATCCACGGGGAAGAACTTGGAAAGCTCCTCGTACAGCTCGCCCGCCTTCTCCGAGAGCTTCTTGGAGAGCGGAAGAACCGCCGCCTTGATAGGCGCGAGCGCGGGGTGGAAGTGCATTACGGTACGGGTTGTTCCGTCCTCAAGAGCCTCCTCGTCATAAGCGTCGCATACTACCGCGAGGAACAGTCTCTCAACGCCGAGCGACGGCTCGATAACGTAGGGAACGTACTTCTCGTTAGTCTCGGGATCGAAGTATTCAAGCGACTTGCCGCTGGTCTTGATGTGCTGATTGAGGTCGTAGTCGGTTCTGTCCGCAACGCCCCACAGCTCGCCCCAGCCGAACGGGAACATAAACTCAAAGTCGGTGGTCGCCTTGGAGTAGAAGCACAGCTCCTCGGGCGAATGGTCGCGCAGACGGATATTCTCCTCCTTCAGACCGAGAGTAAGCAGGAAGTTCTTGCAGTAGGTTCTCCAATAATCGAACCACTCAAGGTCGGTGCCGGGCTTGCAGAAGAACTCCAGCTCCATCTGCTCGAACTCGCGCACACGGAAGATAAACTGTCCGGGAGTAATCTCGTTTCTGAACGACTTGCCCACCTGAGCCACGCCGAACGGCACTTTTTTACGCGAAGTACGCTGAATATTAGCGAAGTTTACGAAAATACCCTGTGCGGTTTCGGGGCGGAGATAAATCTCGCTCTTTGCGCCCTCGACAGTACCCTGCTCGGTCTTGAACATCAGGTTGAACTGACGAATATCGGTGAAGTTGGTGCTGCCGCAGTCGGGGCACTTGATTCCGTTATCGCGGATAAAGGACATCATCTGCTCGTTAGACCAGCCCGCAGGCTCTGCGCCGAAGTCCTCAATCAGCTTATCCGCACGGTGACGGGTTTTGCAGTCCTTGCAGTCCATCAGCGGGTCGGAGAAGCCGCCAACGTGTCCCGAAGCCACCCAGGTCTGGGGGTTCATCAGAATAGCGGAATCAAGACCTACGTTGTACTTGTTCTCCTGAATGAACTTCTTGCGCCAAGCCTTTTTGATGTTCTCCTTCAGCTCCACGCCGAGAGGTCCGTAGTCCCAAGTGTTGGCAAGACCGCCGTATATCTCGCTTCCGGGATATACAAAGCCGCGGTGAATACACAGCGTCTTAATCGTTTCAAGGGATTTTTCAGTGTTGTTCATAATATTTATTTCCTTTCATTGTCCCTCGTGGCTTGAGGGAACATTATTGACTATTGGTAAGGTTCATTGAGCGTATTTATCCGGATCAATTTCAACCTCGCCCTCTTTGCTTATAAAGATAACAAAGTCCATCCATTCTCCAAAGAAGGTACACTCCTCGCATATTTCCCACAGCTCATCTCTGAGCTGCAAATATTCTTCGTTGTTTTTCGGCTTATCAATCTTCTTAATCGCTGCGTTTACAAACGGCAAAGTAGTGTCTACGCCATCGCACATTTTGGAGTGCCATTCCTTGTAGTCGTCGGGAGGTGTAAGGCTTTTTATTTCTTTAAGCG
>JBJESC010000049.1:0-5228 GCA_051882615.1 Oscillospiraceae bacterium | reverse complement strand
AAGTCTGATACCGCCCTTGTACGGACCGATAGCGCTGTTGAACTGAATTCTGAAGCCGCGGTTTACCTGAACCTTACCGTTATCATCAACCCACGGAACGCGGAAGATAACCTGTCTTTCGGGCTCAACTATTCTGTCGAAAACGCCTGCTTCTATGAGATCGGGGCGCTTTTCAGCTACGGGCTGGAGTGTTTCAAAAACCTCGGTAACTGCCTGAATAAACTCGGGCTCGCCGGGATTTCTTTTCTTGACTGTCTCAAGAAGATCTGCCAGATACTTGTTTGTTAAAGCCATTGGAATGCCCTCCTAAAAATATAAACGTTTTATGCCGCCCTGCTTGTTGAGGCAAAGCGGCATTTGGTGACAACTTTGTCTACGAGATTATTATACATCATCAGAGCAAAATTTGCAAGAAATTTTTTTGATTTTTTCATAAGCGGATTGAAATTTTGTTTACTATGTATAAATTGAATTCAAAAAAGTGTTTAATATAAACAAAAAAGTCTTGTTTTCTAATTATTTGCTGAATTTTTTGTTTTCACTTGCTTCATTATAGTTTTGCGGTTTAATTTTTGTTTTCGGCTTTGTCAGAGGAATTGGAAGAAATTTCACATAGATTTCTCCTAAAATCTCTTGACAATTTTTGTCTCAAGCGTTATAATAAAATTGTATATAGCGTCCCGAAAAACGTTTGGGCATAAGGGAATGTTGTTACATAAGGGGAATTGGCAAAGGATTTGATTTTCAGAAAGGGTTTAAAATGGGGAATAACAAAAAACGATTTAGTCTGCCGTTTGCGGGAAAGCTATGCGCGGCGGCACTTGGCGCTGTTTTGTTAATGAGCGTTGTGGGAGATAGTGTGATTCAGATTGTCGGTGCTGATACGCAATCGGAGATTGAAGCACTTGAGGAGAAGATTAAAGAGATAAACAAGCAAAACCAGCAGCGCGAAAACCAGATTAAGGGTTTCACGGGCAATATCGCCAATAACAAACAGGAAATGGCTGTTGTAAATGCCCAGATTGACGGCGTAAATGAGGAAATACGCAACTACGGCGAGCTTATTACTCTGAAAATTCAGGACATTCAGAACAAGATTGATGAGATTGACGCCGTTGAACTCACCATTAAAGATAAGGAAAACGAGATTAAGCAGAAGCAGCAGCAGATAACCGAGCTTCAGGCGAAGAATAAGGACAATCTTGCCAAGTTCTCAAAGCTTGCCCGTGCGATGTATATGACGGACTCTTCGAATATGATGCCTGTTCTGAACGGCTCTGACGATTGGTACAATTACTTTGTCTATTCCGATGTTATCAAGAACATAAGCGGACAGAATGCGGAGTTTATGCTGAGGCTTCAGAATTCAATCAAGCATCAGGAAACGCTTATTCAAAATCTTAATGATGACATTGCTTCTCTTGAGATTGATAAGGCTAATCTCCAGCAGCAAAAGGCTGATCTCGAAACAAAGAAAGCCGAATTCGAACAGGAAAAGAAAGACCTTCAGGTATATGCCGATGCCAGAATGACCTACCTTAACGGTCTTGCTTCCCAGAATAAAGAATATCAGAATAAAATTGACGGACTTCAGACAGAAATCCACGAGAGCAACGAGGAGGTTGAAGCCCTCAATGCGGAGATTGAGGAGCTTATCCGCAAGGCTCAGGCGGAGAACAACGGTCAGGCGTACACAGGCGGATACAGATGGCCTGTCAGCGCGAAGTTCCAGAATATCACTACATATTTCGGATATGACGCATGGCGCGGCGGAATGCACTACGGAATTGATATTGCGGGCGGAGGCATAGGCGGCACGAATATTTATGCAGCCCAGTCCGGCACAGTAATTAAGGTCAGCAACACCTGCACTCATAATGCACCCAAGAATTACCGCGACGGCTGCGGCGGCGGCTACGGCAACTACATAATCATCGACCATGGCGGCGGAATGAGCACCCTTTACGCACACTGCGGAAGCATAAACGTTTCTAACGGACAATTCGTAAATAAGGGCGATGTTATCGGTACAGTCGGTTCAACGGGCTGGTCCACAGGTTACCATCTGCACTTTGAAGTCCGCAAGAACGGTAAGGCGGTTAATCCGTTTGACTATCAGCCGTATATTTACATTTATTAATTCAATCGGAGAACGGGGACGGTTTTGTCCCCGTTTCAGTCTGTCGATAAAGGCACATCTGCTTCTGTCACCGCATTATCTGCTTCGCAGAAAACGCTCGCATAACGGCAGGCACAAAGTCTAGCCATTATGCGGGCTCCTCGCATCTGTACCTTTCTCGCCAGCCTGTTTTTCAACTTTTTCTACAACCTGGAGCGGGGACGGTTTTGTCCCCGTTTTTTTACCGTTTTGTGAAAAATATTCAAAAAATATGTTTGTGTGCTTGACAATTGAAAAAAGGTTTGATATAATAGAAATAGTTTGGATTTGAGAGGATGTTGTTTTTGGCAAGTGAACGAATGACAGTTGCCCGTGCGATGGTTGAATGTCTGAAAGCCGAGGGAATTACAGAGCTTTTCGGGTATCCCGGAGCGGCAATCTGTCCTTTTTACGATGAATTATATAATAGTGAAATTCGTCACGTTCTGGTGAGACACGAGGTTAACGCAGGTCATGCGGCAAGCGGTTATGCGCGTATTTCGGGAAAGCCCGCAGTATGCGTTGCAACAAGCGGCCCCGGCGCGCTGAACCTTATTACCGCGATTGCTACGGCGTATATGGACTCCGTGCCTATGGTTATTATCACCGGTCAGGTAAATACAGACCAGATTGGACGAGATGTCTTTCAGGAAGCGGATATTACCGGTTCTGCGGAGCCTTTCGTAAAGCACAGCTATTTGCTTAATCGTCCCGAGGATACCGCTGATGTGTTCAAGAAGGCTTTCTACATCGCGGGTACGGGCAGAAGAGGTCCTGTGCTGATTGACGTTCCGTTTGATATTCAGCAGGCGGAGATTGATTTCGAGTATCCCGAAACCGTGGATATACGTTCGTATCGTCCCAGCACAAAGGGTAACGGCTTTCAGATTAAACGCGCTGTTGCGGCGCTTAAATCTGCAAAGAAACCCCTGATTTGCGCGGGTGGCGGACTTTTCACGGGAAACGGCGTTGAGTTAATGAGAAAGTTTGCCGAAAAGGCTGATGTTCCTGTGGTCTCCACAATGATGGGACTTGGCGCAATGCCGTCTGACAGTCCCTTGTACTACGGTATGATAGGTATGCACGGAAAAAGAGCTGCGAATAACGCGGTTAATACCTGTGACGTACTGTTCCTGCTTGGTGCAAGAGTCGGCGACAGAGCGATTGCTGCTATGGAACAGCGCACAAATCTCACGGTGGTACATATTGATATTGATCCTGCCGAGATTGGCAAGAACATTGAGGCTAATGTTCCGATTGTCGGAGATATTACGCTGGTTCTGGAGCAGCTTCTGGCTCAGCTTGACGCAGACGGTGAAACAACCTTTGACCATTTCGAGTGGAAAGCGGAGCTTGACAAGAACCGCGTTGATATTCCCCCTGCGGAGGTTGAGCAAGGCTTTGTAAATCCCAAGTGGTTTATCCGCGAGCTTGATAAGAAGCTCCCCAAGCATTCGGTTATTGTTTCCGACGTTGGACAGAATCAGATTTGGGCGGCGGCTAACATTTCCCTGAAAGACGGACGCTTCCTGACATCGGGCGGCATGGGAACTATGGGTTATTCCATTCCTGCAGCAATCGGTGCTAAGTCGGCGGATAGCTCTGCGGAGGTTATAGCTATTTGCGGCGACGGCTCGTTCCAGATGCAGTTCAATGAGATTGCGACGGCTGTTCAGCACGGTGTAAATATCAAGATTATCGTGGTGAGCAATAACTATTTGGGAATGGTCCGCGAGCTTCAGACGCGCGCTTATGAAAACCGCTTGATTGCCGTTGCTCTTGACGGAAGCCCCGACTTTATCAAGATTGCCGATGCTTACGGAATTAAGAGTATGCGGGTTACAGATAAGCAGTCCGCGATTGAGGGAATTGAGAAACTTATTGCTTCGGACAAGCCGTTCCTGCTTGATGTAGTGGTTCCCGAGCTTGAAAAGACTATTCTTTGATGGAGGGACTATGAAGCATACAATTTCAGTTTTGGTTGAAAACCATGCGGGCGTTCTGGCTCGTGTAGCGGGACTGTTTGCTCGGCGCGGTTTTAATATTGACAGCCTTGCCGTAGGAGTTACGGACGATGTCAATGTCTCACGAATTACGATAGTCGCAGACGGAAGCGATTATACTCTGGAACAGATTGAGAAGCAGCTTAATAAGCTGATTGACGTTATTAAGGTCAAGACGCTTTCTCCCGAGAGTATGGTTCCGCGCGAGCTTGTTATGATTAAGGTGAGCTGCACTGCAAAGCAGCGACCTGAGATTATAAGTATCTGCGAGCTTTTCCATGGAAAAATCTGCGATATTTGTTCAAGCTCCGTGACTATTGAAATGTCGGACAACGCACAGAATATCAATAACTTTGAGGAATTGCTGCGTCCTTACGGAATAAAGGAAATAGTCCGCACGGGAACTATCGCTATTCAGCGCGGCGAACAGGCGGTTACTATTAAAAATTAAGTCAACAACGCTTAACGGCGCTAAAATAATATATCTTAAAAGGAGATTATACCAATGGCAAAACTGTATCATTTGGAAGATTGCAATCTGTCCCTTCTGGACGGCAAGACCGTTGCAATTATCGGTTATGGCTCTCAGGGCCACGCTCATGCTCTTAACCTTAAGGACAGCGGCGTAAAGGTTGTTATCGGACTTTACGAGGGCTCTAAGAGCTGGAAGAAGGCTGAGGACGCAGGCTTTGAGGTTTATACAGCTGCTGAGGCTGCAAAGAGAGCGGACATCATTATGATTCTCATTAATGATGAGCTCCAGGCTAAGCTCTACAAGGAGAGCATTGAGCCGAACCTTGAAGAAGGCAATATGCTTATGTTCGCTCATGGCTTCAATATTCACTTCGGCTGCATCAATCCTCCTAAGAATGTTGACGTTACTATGATTGCTCCTAAGGGACCCGGTCATACCGTAAGAAGCGAGTATCAGGCAGGTAAGGGCGTTCCTTGCCTTATCGCTGTTCAGCAGGACTACACAGGCAGAGCTACCGATCTCGCACTTGCTTACGCTCTCGGTATCGGCGGCGCAAGAGCAGGCGTTCTTGAGACGACATTCCGCACCGAGA
>JBJESC010000048.1:0-23882 GCA_051882615.1 Oscillospiraceae bacterium | reverse complement strand
AACATATGATAAGTCCGATAAGCAGAAGCAATCTCCTTCAAAAGAAAAGAATATGGGAATAGGTTTCTAAGAGCAATTATGATACAAAAACCTCCGAATGCAGTCCGCATTCGGAGGTTTTTTGCAAAGCAGCCCGAGTTATTTTATCAGGATTTCCACGGCTTTTTGCCGTCAAGCCAACCTTGTTTCTCCCAATACTCCTTTTCGGACGGAGAAGCACCCCAGCCGTTTTTCTGCATCATTCCCATCATTCCGAACAAAAACCGCGTCTTAATTCCAACTGCGGGCTTTTTATCGGTGCTGAGTTTCCTTGCAATTTTTGCGGTATCGCGGTTAATCTTCTCTTTTTTCTTGTCTGCAATTCCGTCCCAATTCATTGCCTGCACAGGCAAGCCGTATTTAACAACATAAGGCACGCCCAGATACAGCAAAGCGTCGCATACGTCGTTTATCGCGGATTTCGTCCCCGCACCCGCAGAGGTGGACACAACAACCGCGCGTTTCGTAAACATACACGCCCGCGGCTTGTGAACCATCCAATAATCAAATGTCATATCAATAAGCGTTTTCATCGGAGCGGAAACGTGCATACAATATGTGGGAGTGGTGATTACCAACAAATCCGCGTCCTTAACCGCACGGAGGATTACGCTCTTCTCTTCATAGAAAGGACAGGCGGTATCGTCCTCGATACACTTATAGCACCCCATACAGAAATGATTGAGGTCTTTCGGGAGGAAAAACTCCGTGACCTCGTTCTCACCGTCAAGCTTATCAATAATCATTCTGCCGATATGATATGTACTGCCCTTGTGATTCTGCCCGTTAATCATTACAATTTTCATTAGCTTACCCCCTTTAACACCGGCAATATGCTTTTCTCAATTATACCACAGTTGTCCTCTCTTTTCAAGCGCTTTTCATATTCAACACAAATTGAAAAACCTGTATTGACTTTTTCGGACGAATATGCTACTATTAAATTGGTTATCACATCAAATTATGCCGAGGTACTGATATGAGTTTAATTATAAGCAGCTTGCTCTCAATGAACACCGAAACCCTTGCTCTTGGGTTATTTATGATTTTGTATTGCATTGCGCTTGCGGTTACGCACGGTCTGATATTTAAGAGCAAGGACGGAAATACGAAGAAGGTACTTGTTTCGGTATGGTATGCGGCGTGCTCCGTGCCGATTATCGTTTGCGGAATTCATTTTGCGGGACATTACCTAAAAGGGCTGCTTCTGTACTCGCTTAAACTGTATATGCCGATGTACGCGGGTGCGGTGCTGATAGCACTTTTCCCGATTTTTGCGAAAAGGAAAAGGTTTATTATCGCCAAGATTACTGCATCCGTATTAACGGCGGTCGGAGTGTGCGTCAGTCTGATTTTTCTGCTGGTTACCGACTGGGTTTTCATTATCGGCAACGGCACACGAATGAGCTATGTCAAGAGCTTTGAACTTCTCACCTCCGAGATGGAAAAGCACTACGTTATGAACGAATGGAAAGGCATAGACTACGACAAGATTAAAGCCGAACTCCTCCCCGAAATTGAAGAAGCGGAGAAGAACAACGATTTGGAAGCGTACTATATCGCGCTTCAGAAATACATAAACAACTTCCATGACGGTCACGTCTGGATTGAAACCAACACCCTTGAGGGCGCACAAGCTGCGAGGGCTGCAAAATCGCGCATTGCGGGGAACGACTACGGCTTTTCGCTGTTCACGGTAAGCACCGGCGAGACTATCGCCGTACTTGTCGAGGACGGCTGCGAGGCAATGAACAGCGGAATAACGAACGGTACGGTCATTACTAAATGGAACGGAGTACCTATCGACAAGGCGATTTCGGAAGCGGAGTATGTTCTCGTTGACAGAGATCCGGTTCTCGCCAACACAGAGATGAAAATGCCGATATATTTCGCGGGAATGGGCGGCGACAGCGTTGAGGTGTCGTTCAAGGACAACAGCGGCGCGGAGAAAACCGTTTCAATAAAGAGCATAGGAAACTATAAGAATAGATTGAATTATGCAGAGGAATGCCTTCTGAACGGTATCCACCTACCGTCGGAGGAAGAAATTGCCGCAATGAGCAAAGAGGAGCTGGTCGCACTCATAAGCGAAATCGAAACTGCAAACGAGAATTTCAGCTGCAGGATGATAACCGAGGACTGCGGCTATCTGCTGATAAACAGTGAGATGCTGGATACCTTCAAGGACACATTCGCATTGATAAAGGGCTCTTATCCCGAAGTCACCGAAATGGTCGATAAAAAGCTTGAGGAAATGAAAGCGCAGGGAATGAAGAAGCTGGTTATTGATACCAGAGGCAACGGCGGCGGAATAACAATAATCATAAACGCTGTCGTAACCTTATTCACAGACAAGGAAATTTTTATGGGAACGGATATGTACATTCCGTATTGGGGAGGAGAGGCGAAGGAATATTCAACGTCTGTCATTCCCGCAAACGGAAAGTGGTCCGACCTGCCTGTGGTAGTCCTCACAAATTTGGGGTGCGCCAGCAGCGGTGACGGTCTTGTATATGCGCTTTCTCAATGTCCGAACGTCACGACTACGGGCATTTCCGACACCGAGGGTATTTATCAGAGTATCGGTGCTATCTGCTATCTCAGCGGCGGAGATTTTTCGGTGCGCTACCCAATGTACCCAACAGTTGGCGAAGACGGAAACCCGTTTATAGACCCGAGTGCTGACAGAAAATCACAATTTGCCGTTGACGAAAAAATACCGATTACCCGCGAAGCGGCGCTTGAAATCTTCTCGTTTGAGGATAACGTAAAGGACTACGAACTTGAATACGCTATCGGCTTATTCGACCGATAACACAAAACTCTTAATCAGAGACAAAAAACTCCGCTGAATAGCGGGGTTTTTCTTTATTCGTTCATCGCAAGCTCCCAGAAAGCGACTGCGCTCGCCGCTGCAACATTCAGCGAGTCAACGCCGTTTGTCATCGGGATTTTCACAACGTAATCCGAACGGCTGATTGTGGAGTCGGAAAGCCCGTCCCCCTCTGCACCTAGCAGTATTGCAAGCCGTTCCTCGCGTTTCGGACGCTCATCGCGGATACTTACCGCATCGTCTCGGAGAGCCATGGCGGCGGTTTTAAATCCAAGAGTGTGGAGCATTTCAACTCCGCTTTCCACCCATTCGGCTTCCGAACGAGCGGCGAATGTCCACGGCACGGAAAAGACGTTTCCCATACTCACCCTGATTGCTCGGCGGTAGAGCGGGTCGCTGCATGCGGGAGAGAGCAATATCGCTTCTATCCCCATTGCCGCTGCCGAACGGAATATTGCGCCTACGTTAGTCGGATTTACAACGCCTTCAATAACGGCAATTCGCCTCTTCCCCGCTGTGACTGCCTCTGGCAACGGGAGCGGCTTTCTTCTCATTGCGCAAATCGCGCCGCCCGTAACGCAGCTTTTGGTGGCGCCGTCCATAACGTCCTTTCCGCACACATAAACAGGCGCGTCCCCAAGCCGCGAAATCAGTCCGCAGTCGGCTCTGCTTTTCTCCAGCAAGGCGGCAACAGGCTCATATCCCGCGTTAAGGGCTCGCTCAATCACTTTCGCGCTTTCGGCGAGGAATAATCCGAGTTCGGGTTCGTTGCAGCGCAGAAGCTGAACCTCGCTTTCGGGGTTGAAAAGGCGGAGAAGCTCTCCGTCAACGCTCTCGGTATAAATAACATTTCCCATAAATATCACACTCTCAAAAATAAAGTAATTTCATTATAGCACGTTTTTTAACGAAACGCAACCCCCATTGCTGTTGACAGAGAAAGCCTTTTGTGATACAATAATTTTAGGAGAAATAATTCCCAACGAAAGGCAAAGATATGCGAAAACGAATTTTTAAAATAATACAAATCGGCTCGCGCGAGGACTTTATCAGCAGAGCCTTTGATTACTTTATCGTAACGGCGATTATTCTCAATATTATCTCGCTCTTTCTTGAAACATTTGAGCCGTTATCGCCGATTTTCCCCGTTCTGAAAATAATAGAAGTAGTTACGCTTTCGATATTCTGCGTTGAGTACCTTCTGAGGATAATAACCGCCGATTATCTCTACCCCGATGTATCACGGGGAAAAGCAGTCGTGAAGTTTATTTTCTCGTTTGACGGAATAGTTGACTTGCTGACTATTGTGCCCCTCTATGTATTCTCGGGCTTTGTAATGTTCAGAATGCTGCGCGTGGTGCGTATTTTCAGACTGTTCCGAATTAATTCGCAGTTCGATTCGTTCCATGTTATAACCGCCGTTCTTAAAACCAAGCGCAAGCAGATTATCTCCTCCCTGTTTATCATCGTGATACTGATGCTCGGTTCTTCGCTCGGAATATATTCCGCAGAGCATGAGGCTCAGCCCGAAGCGTTTTCAAACGCGTTTTCGGGAATATGGTGGAGTATGTCAACCTTGCTTACCGTGGGCTACGGCGACATCTACCCTATAACGTTTGCGGGCAGAGCAATGGCAATATGTATCGCTTTTCTGGGAGTAGGCGCTGTCGCAATACCCACAGGTATCATCAGCGCGGGATTTGTCGAACAGTACAGCAAGAACGAGCATTCGGACGTTGCGCTTCAGGACATTCGTGAGATAGGAGAAATCCTCGCAACCAAGGAAAGCGGCTTTGTTGGACTTACAATTTCGGAAATCTCAACCCAATACGATATGCGGGTATATATGATACTCCGCGGAGAGCTTACCATAGTAGCAACCGACAGTATAGAGATAGAAGAAAATGACATAATCATTGCCAAGAGTAAAAAGATGAAGAAAAAACGATAATTCCGCTCTTTACAACATTAGCCTATTGTGGTATAATCAGGAAACAAAATACACCGAACAGGAGTCTTTTCATTGAAAAAATGCAAAGCAATTGCCGTTTTGACAACAGCGATAATGATTTCAGTAATGGCTTCGGGCTGCGTGTATACCGAACAGCCTCCCATAGATGAAATTTCCGAAACCGAGAGTTCTTCGGACGAAAACAGCACTGCTCCCGATGAAGCGAATTCTTCCGAACAGTCAACCGAGTCCACCACATCCTCCGTGACCGAGCCAACGCCCACTCCCGAAGAAATCGCCGCTTTTGAGAAATTTGACGAGCTCGCACAGCAAGCCGCCGCAAGCAACTATGCCGTTGGAATGTCCGTTGCGCTCTTCAAGGACGGACAGGTTATCCACACCTTCAATACGGGATATGCGGACAAGGAGAACCAAATCCCGAGCGCGGACGATACCGTCTACCGTGTGGCAAGCGTATCAAAGCTGGTTTCCGCCGTATCAATGATGACGTTATACGACGAGGGGAAAATAACGCCCGACTCCCCGCTTACGGAGCTTACGGGAATACCGTTCGACCGCAAGGGCGGCGAGCCGATACTGCTGTGGCACCTGCTCACGCATACGGCGGGACTTGGGGACAACGCGTATTACAACAGCGCGGTAGACTTCAAGTACGGCATTAAGGGCGGAAAATACTACCCTATCGCGGAAGTGCTTGGCTCGGGAGGAAGCGCCAATCCCGGAACATATTACGCCTACACCAATTTCGGAATGGGAACATCGGGCGCGGTAATTGAAAAGGTTTCGGGAGAGTACTTTGCGGAATATACATATCAGGCGCTGTTCAAACCAATGCACATTAATGCGGGATACTGCGTTGACCAGATTCGTGACAGAAAAAAGATAGCCAACGTATATCAAGGCGGGGTTTTGAACTACGCTCCGCGCGAAAGCAAGCGCAACCGCGCATACTACCGCGAATTTGAGCTTGGCGAGAGCTACCTCTCCGCGGCAACGGAGCTTCTGATTTCGGCTACCGGCCTCGCCAAAATCGGAATTGTAATTTCGGGAGACGGAACTCTTAACGGCGAGCAAATCCTGAGCCACGAAGCCGTTGACTTGATGAACAAGACGTATTTCAGCGTCCCGGGACAGCACGAAATGGGGCTTTCCGTCCGCAAGTACAAGGACACCATTGTTGAAGGCAGAACAATCTGCGGGCACCCCGGACAAGCTCTCGGAAACGTATGCGGTCTGTACTACGATCCCTCGGACGGAACGGGAATTGCAATCTGCACCAGCGGCTGCAATGCGGGTATGAGCGGCAACGGCGTTTACCAAATACTCGACAGCTGCATTAAATCGGCATATCAAATCGTCTTTGACGCATCACAAATCGCTGAACAACCCGAATAAAAAATCGCCCTTACGGGCGATTTTTTATTTCAGCTTACCATCTTTTTCAGCAATTCGTTTCAGTTCCTCGTTCAATGCGTTGAGTGTGCCGAACCTCTCAACCGCGCATATCACCTCTGTACATTTTGACATTATTCCGAGAGCTTTTTCAAAGGACTCACGGCTTACGACCTCAAACGCTGCTTCGGTTATTACCGTTTCGGCAAGCGCGGCTGCCACGGGGTATTCCACATCGTTCTGTGAAATCACTCCCGCTGCAAACGGTATTCCTTTGCGCTGCAAGCCGCGGTAAACAGGTATTCCCGCACCGCCTCCGCCGATTACGAACACCTGCGGCTCGCCGCATATCCGCGAAAGCTCCACCGAACCGAATTTATCGTTAAAGCTGCCATTTGTAACCCCGAAAAGCTGCTGAATGTACTGCTCCTCAAACACCTCCTCGGGAGTACCGAAGCGGTCGGGCTTGCCGTTTGAAACGCACAGTACACTATCCGAAATTTTCTGAGCCAAATCCAGCTCGTGAAGCGACATAATAACCGCAATCCCCTGCTCTCGCACCAGCTTTTTCAGCACGCTGAAAAACTCCAGCTTGTGGCGTATATCAAGGAATGACGTCGGCTCGTCCATAACCAGAAGCTGCGGCTCTTGGCATATCGCGCGAGCCAGAAGCACGCGCTGCCGCTGCCCGTCGCTTATTCGGCGAATATCCAAATCCGCAAGGTCAGCTGCCCCTACCAGCTCCAAAGCGCTGTCTACCGCGCGGCGGTCGTTCTCCGAGAGTATTCCAAGCCTCCCCGTGTGCGGGTAGCGCCCGTGAGATACAACGTCTCTGCACGTCATAAGCTCGGTGTGAAGCCGCTCGGTCATTAAGGCGGAAACGTTCCGCGAGAACTCCGCGCCGCTAATATCGGCGAAGTTCTTTCCGCATACAACCACGCTTCCCGAGAGCGGAGCAAGCTGCCGCACAAGAGTTTTTAAAAGGGTGGTCTTTCCCGCGCCGTTCGGTCCGATGAGCGTAAGAATTTCTCCCGAATTAACCGAAATATCCACCCCGTCAATTACCGTTCGCTTAGAATAGCCTACGGAAAGCCGCTCGGTTGAAATAATGTTATCCATAGGTTATCCTTTCCCCGAGCGTTTCTCACGGCTGAGCATTATCCATATAACTACGGGCGCACCGAAAAGAGCCGTAACCGAGCTGATTGAAAGCTCCGTCGGCGCGAACAGCGTCCGCGCAATAAGGTCGCACCCCAGGCAGAACACCGCGCCTCCAAGGAACGAGGCAGGAATAACGAGAATGGGTTTCGCTGTGCCAAGCATATTCTTCACGATATGCGGAACTGCAATTCCCACAAACGAGATAGGCCCCGCAAACGCCGTTACACACGCCGAAAGCAGCCCCGAAAGCAGCACCAACGCACCCCTGAACAGCTTCACATTAACGCCCATTGTCTTTGCGTAATTCTCACCAAGCTGATACGCGCTCATCGGTTTTGAGAACAAAAATGCGACAATCAGCGCAGGGAAAATTACGATTGACATTGAAAATATATCGCCCCAATCCGTGCCCGAAAAGCTGCCCATAGACCAGTTGTGAAGATTTACGATATTGGAGTCATCGGCAAACGTCACCACAAAATCCGTAATTGCAGAACAGATGTAGCCTATCATAACGCCGCTTATAATCAATATCGACATTCTCTGAACCTTACCCGAAATCAGCAGAATAAAGCCCATTGAAATCATCGAACCGATAAACGAAGCGAGAATAAGCCCCGCAGAACCCAGCACTATCCCCCGCTGTAAAAAGAACACCAACGTCAGCGCAACAACCAGCTTCGCACCCGAGGAGATACCGAGCACAAACGGTCCCGCAATCGGATTTGCAAAGAAGCCCTGGAGCAGAAATCCCGACACGGACAGCGCACCGCCGAGTATGGTCGCCGCCATAAGCCGCGGCAGACGTATTTTTCGGACAATGCTCCCCGCAGTCCCCTCGCCGCCGAAAAGGGAGCTTATCACCTCGGAAAACGAGAGATTAACGCTTCCCGAAAACAAATTCAGCCCCAACAGCGCAGCGAGAAGAACAGCTAGTGCCGCAAAACATAGAGCATATCTGGCAATTCGTTTCTTCTCCATTGTTGTCTCCTCAGGTTATTTCAGGCGGTAAAGGTAAGTAAGCTCCTCGCCGTCTTTCGCGTTCCCCGTAAATATCTTGTGAAAATCGGAAATGACATCGGCGGTGCTCGTTATCTGTTGATACATATTCTTTCCCGAGCACCACACATTCCCCTCGCGCACCGCCTTGAAATCGGCAAAAAGCGCGTCCTTGGCGATAAGGTCGTCAAGCGTCCGGAGCTCTCCGATCGTGCCGTTATAGATGAGGAAATCTGCGTCTTTTGCCTTGGCGTAGAAGGTCTCCATCTGGATATTCATTGTGGAGAGCGCGTTCTCGTCCACAGACAAATCCTCCGAGGTGAAGATGTAGTTCCCGCCCGCAAGCTCAATCATTTTGGAGATGTAGTCCCCCGGCTTACGAACATTCACGCTCCCGCTAGTACTGATGTAGAAGAATGCGGCGGTCTTTTCCGTGCGCTCATCGGTGAGAATTTCCGTCACCATTGAGTTTTTCTCGCTGAAAATCCGCTCTGCAAGCTCCTGCTTTCCGAGAAGCTCGCCGTAGAGCTTAATCCATTCAAGTCTGCCGAGCGGGTGTTCCTCGTAGCTCGAACGCTCCACCAAAACGGGTATTCCGAGCGCTTCCAGCTGCTCCTTGATTTCGGGAGAGTGGGTTATCATCTGGGACTCCAACACCATTCCGCAATTAGCGGAAGCGATATACTCAAAATCGGGAGCGTTGTACTTCCCGACATAGCTGATTTTCCCGCTGCCGAAAAGCTCCTGCATATAATCAAGGCTCCAGTCGCTCTCTTTCGTGGAGGTCATAGTAACGCTGTCAATAGAGTCGAGTTCGTGAAAAAAATCCATAGTGGAAGAAGCCGCCGAGTAGATATTCTCCACAGGTCGGTAAATAACAGCGGAATTGCCGTATTCACTCGGAATTTCCGTTCCCTTATCGGCGATTACAAAACGGTCGCTCCCGCCAATCGTAATCAACGAAATATTGTCGGAACAGCGCTCAATAGCAAACTCTTTCGCATAGAGAAGTTCCACACTTTGGCTCTGCTCCGTTTGCGATGAAGTATCCGCGGGCGAAGAAACCTCCGCCTGCGGAGCACACGCGGTAAGCGTCAATAAAGCGCATATAAGCGCGGTAAAGAGTGTTTTTTTCATCAGCTTATTGTCGTGGAATCGAAGAACAAAGTGTACTCAATCTCGTGAGGATTACCCATTGCGGTTGTGTTGGCACTAATGGGCATTTTGTAGTCAAATCCCGCAACGGGAATAAGGAACTTTGAGTTACCCTCGGCGTTAGTCCTATCGTACTTTACCCCATCAACCTTCATATAGTCGTAGTTTTTGCTGGAAAGCTCGATTTCTGCCGAAGCCGCTCCGTCCTTGACTATAAGCTTTGTGGGAGATGTCGCCTTAACCTTGCCTGAGCCGCCCTCAAGGTTTACCGCAACAGTATATTCGCCGTCTTTAAGCGCAAGGTCGGCAACGGTTACAGGCTTGTCATCTGTGGGAGTTTCGGGTTTGGATTCACCGCTTGACTCGGTAGAACTGCTGCTCTCGGTTGAATTGCTCGATTCGGTAGAACTGCTCGATTCGGTTGAACCGCTGCTCTCGGTCGAAGCACTCGATTCGGTTGAACTGCTCGATTCGGCAGAACCGCTGCTCTCGGTTGAAGTGCTTGATTGAACAGAGGAGCTGTTTTCCTCAACCGTTTGGCTTGACTGCTCGGACTGAGTGGGCTTTTCCGAGTTATTGCAGCCCGAAAGCGCAAGCATTGCCGCGATTACTGCGGCGGTAAATATGGTTCTTCTTTTCATCTTTCTTCCTCCAAAAACGTAATTTTTAATTGGCAAATCAGAGGAGATATGACGCAAAAAATGCTTCCTGCAAATCACAGAAAGCACGACAAACAAGACCCCACCCAAAGGCGGCGCCGAATGTACGGTCAATACCTCGTGACCCGGAACTGTTCGTTCCTGTACAGACATACGGCAGGTTTCCTGACTTAAAGCTCACCGCATACGACAGCCTTCCCAACCATTCGGTCAGTGGCAAACAGCCGCACACTCACTTAATACAGTGACGAGATCGCGCAGGACTTGCACCTGCTTCCCTTTTACCCTCCTGCCACAAAAGTGAGGAGGCACCGCATATCACTTATTCAATTTGTACTCATGAATACCAATGGTAATTATAGCACAACTCTCATGGGTTTTCAAGAGTTATTCTCCAAAATCATCATTTTAACCAAAAGGCGATTGTATGTAGATTGTTTATTGGTTACTTATGCGCTGTGATAACGAAAATCGGGTTTTCGGCGGACAACATAGTGTGGCTTCCGAGCCGCTTTGTTCGGGTTACAGCAAGTTGTACAATCTGCGCGGAAACACCGCGCTTATCGAACTCGGAAACCGCTTCATTAAGCGTTTCAAGAGAAACGGCGGTTACCACAATCACCGCTTCGGGATTACGGGCGTACACCTCGTCCAGCACAGCGCCTATCTTCCCGCTTGCTCCACCGATAAACACGCTGTCGGGCGTGGGGAGCTCGGCAAGCGCCTCGGGAATATTCCCAGAAACAGCGCAGATATTGTCGCAGCGGAATTTCACAGCGTTCGCCTTGGTGAGCGAGATTGCTTCCTCGCTCTTGTCAACGGAGTACACCGCACCCTCGCAGCAGGAGAGCGCCATTTCCACAGATACCGAACCCGTACCGCAGCCCAAGTCCCAGCACACTCCCCTTTGCGGGATTTGCAGCTTTGAGATTACCACGCTGCGCACCTCGGCTTTTGTCATCGGGACATCTCCGCGAATGAACTCCTCGTCGGGTATTCCGAAAAGCGCTCCCTGTTCGGGAGAACCGTTCTCCGTCACCATAACGCACAGCCCCGAAAACTCCGTTTCGCAGAACTCGCTCGCCTTTCCCCGCATAATCCGCTCGGCGGAATACGCGAGGTCGCAGCCGACATACACGTCAACCTCGCCCAAACCGTACTCGCAGAGCCTCCGACACACCGCAGCGGGAGTATTCTCCCCTCCAAGCAGAAAGAAGCAACACCGATTTCGCGCCGCCGCTCTCGCAATATTCGCATTGTTTCCGTGAAGATTGACGATTTTCATATTCTGCCACGGCTTGCCGATTTTCGCCGCGAAATACGAAAGCGAGGACACTCCCGCGAGGACTTCCGCCGACTTTCCGCTCTCGCAGAGCAACGCCGAAAGCCGCTCCGAACCGCTGAAAAATCCACTGTCGCCCGACATCAGAACGCATATTTCCGCTTCGGAGTTTTCATTGATAATTCGCAGAATTTCCTCCGCGCGATACTCAAAAAACATTTTCTTTCCGAGCGCCTTGAAAGGTTCAAGCATACGCTGTGCGCCTATCAGAATATCGGCGCGTTCAATTGCCGTTCTCACCTCGGAGGTGAGGGTTGAAGCTCCGTCCATACCCATTCCCGCTATCGTTATTTTCCGTTTGTCCATAGGCGCTCCTTTCCGAGGATTTCTTTCATTTCTTCCACGCTAATTCCGCTCTCTTTCGGACGTGTAATAGTGAGAACCTCAATGCCGCAAACCCGCGCGGCTTCGCACTTTTCGGGGTATCCGCCCGCGCTGCCGCTCTCCTTAGTGACAAGCATTTCCGCTCCCGAATTTCGGATTTGCGCGATGTTCTGTTCCACGGAAAACGGGCCTTTTTCCACTATCAGGTTTTCTCGTCGAAATCCAAGGGAAACGCATTGCTCCTCTATTCCCTCGGCAGGAAGCACACGCACGAACAGCCGCTCGGCGAAGTTCCGCACTTTCGTAAACGCCGCAAGCTCCTTACTTCCCGTTGTAATCAGCGCCCGTTTTTCGCTCCCGTTGAGATAGTCCACAACTGCCGAAACGTCATTGCATATCCGCCCCGAAATCTCCCCGCTCTCCTCGCGGAGCACACGGTAATAGGGGACTTTCAGCTCCTCGCAGGCCGCTCTGATATTTGCGGTAGCCGCTCGTGCATACGGGTGGGTAGCGTCAATAACCATACGAAAACCACGCTCCCCAAGGAATTCGGCAATCTGCCCCGCGTCCATCTTCCCCTCGGAGAACTCCACCCCGTTCGGGAGCAGGCTCGCTCCGTATTCGGTGGTGACGCTCACCAAAGCGGGAATACCGTAATCGGCGCAGTATTCCGCGAGAATACGCCCCTCGGTTGTTCCCCCGAAAATCAGAATTTCAGACATTTCTGTACCCTCTCGGAGTTACCATTTTCCGATTTATAATCCGCGTTTCGCTGTTGCCGACAAAAACGGTCGTGAACATATCAACGCTCATTTCACGGAGCGCGGATAGTGTTGTAACGCCGCTCTCCTCGCCCTCTCTGCCGATATTCTTCACCCAGCCGCAAACGGTATCTAGGCTTCGGAATTCAAGAATAATGTCACACGCACGGGAAAGATAATCCGCGCGCTTTTTCGAGGACGGATTGTATATGGCAATCGTGAAATCCGCCTCGGCGGCGCACTTCAGCCGCTTTTCAATCTTCTCCCACGGAGTAAGCAGGTCGGACAAGCTGATTACCGCGAAATCGTGAGTTAACGGAGCGCCCAGCACCGCGCCTCCCGACAATGCGGCGGTTACTCCCGCAACCACTTCAATTTCAACGTTAGGGTACTCTCCCGAAAGCTCCAGAGCAAGCCCCGCCATTCCGTACACGCCGCAGTCGCCGCTGCACACGAGCGAAACGGTGTTCTCCCCCGCAAGCTCCAGCGCCGCCCTTACGCGGTCAACCTCCTGGCGCATAGGAGTTTCAATATAGCGCTTATCGGGGAACAGAGGCTTCAATAAATCATTGTAAACGGTGTACCCAACGATTATCCCGCTTCGGGAAATTGCATTCTGCGCCTGTAAGGTCATTCCCTCCGCGCTTCCCGGACCTATTCCGACTATGTATAACATCAGAAAATCTCCTTTTCAAAATCAAGCTCCACAGGCAGCTCTGCGGCGGCAACCGTAACGCCGTTTCCTGCGCATTTTCGGAGAATAAGCGTCCCGCCTGCCATAACCGCGCTCCGCTCGCATACGTTATCCACCCCCGTAACGCTCGTTACGAATTCGGAAGCCGTGAACTCCCCCTCTGCCGAGCGCAGCTCCTCTGCGGAAAACGTCCGAAGCTCCACCCCGAGCGAGTTGCAGAATTCCAGCAGTCCCCTCTCGTCTTTCTTCAGGTCAATGCTTGCCACTTCACACACTCGCCGAATATCAATTCCCACGCTGTCGAGAGCTTGGCGAATATGCTCCGAAATCGTCCCGAAATCCGTCCCTTTCTTACACCCAATCCCGAGCACAATGTTTCGGGGAACAAGGCGCAGAGTAAGCGGAAACAGGGACTTTTCCTCCGCAGAAATACAAATACCCTTTGTCGCGTTTTCGCAGAACAAATCGGGCTTGTTTACGCACGGAAAATCGCTGTATAATGCGATTTTTTCACCGTTTGTAACCGCTGCCGCAAGCTCCTTTGCAGCGTTCATATCCGTAATCAGCAGGTTATTCGCCGCCGCAAAGCTGTCGGGAGAAAACAACCCTCCC
Source organism: Oscillospiraceae bacterium (assembly GCA_051882615.1). Taxonomy (GTDB): domain Bacteria; phylum Bacillota; class Clostridia; order Oscillospirales; family Ruminococcaceae; genus CAG-115. The sequence goes on along the minus strand of JBJESC010000048.1, from coordinate 9,939 downwards.
ACATCGGTTGAAGTGGTAATCACAGGCTGTGCTCCAACAGCTTCCGCCACGATTTCCGCGAGCCTGTTCGCTCCTCCGAGATGCCCCGATAGAAGCGAAATCGCAAATCTTCCCATATCGTCCGCAATCACCACAGCGGGGTCGGCAGTCTTGCTTTCCACAAGGGGAGCTATCACGCGAACGGCAATTCCGCAAGCACAGATAAACACAAGCGCGTCATTTGACGAGAAGAGCCGCTCAACGAGTTCGCCTATTTTGTCGAACGATTTTGCGCCGCTGTCGCAATGCTTGTAAAAGCAATACCGTGAAACTATGTGAGCCGACAAGGAAGCGGCGATTTTCTCGGAGATAACGCGTCCTTTTTCCGTCACGGAGACAACCGCAATTCTCATAAAGTCGCCTTTCTGAAACCTGTTTCAAAGCTTGCGTCATAGAGCTTTGAAAGCTCGTAATCGCTGCCAAGGAAATGCCCAACCGTAATTAACGCAGTGCGGGAAATTCCGTTATCCGCAGCGGTTTTCGCAAGCTGCGATACCGTGCAGCGGCAGACCTTTTCGTCCTTCCAAGTCGCCTTGTAAACAATCGCCGCGGGCGTTTCGGGGGAATATCCTCCCGCAATCAGCCGCTCCGAAAGTTCCTCCAACATACCCGTACTGAGGAAAATCACCATTGTAGCACCGTGCGCCGCAAATGACTCGATACTCTCACGTTCGGGGACGGCAGTCCGTCCCGCCATTCGCGTAATGATAACGCTCTGCGACACAGAGGGCAGCGTGTACTCCGCCTTGAGAGCCGCCGCCGCTCCGCAAAAGCTGCTCACTCCCGGGCACACTTCATACTCAATTCCAAGTGCGTCCAACCTGTCCATCTGCTCACGAATTGCACCGTACAAGCACGGGTCGCCCGTGTGAAGGCGCACCGTGCGCTTGCTCTCGCTTTCCGCACATTCGATTACGGAAATCACCTCGTCCAAGGTCATTTTTGCGCTGTTATAAATCTCGCAATCCTCTCGTGCATAGCCGAGAAGTTCGGGATTTACCAGCGAACCCGCATAAATAATAACGTCCGCGCTCTCCAGCAGCTTCATTCCGCGAACGGTAATCAAATCCACCGCGCCGCTTCCCGCACCCACAAAATCAACCATTGTATTCCTCCGATATTCTGCGCAAAACCTCACCACAATCGGGCGTTCTCACAAGCACTCCGTACTTGTCGGAGAACATCAGCGCCGCAATTTTCACGTTGTTCTTTACCTTTGCATTAAGATAATTCTGCGCTCTTTTTCCGAGTATTTCAAGCGTTTCGACAAGTCTTCCCGTTTCGTTCAGAATTGAGATTGCCGCGTCCACGGTCGCACAGTCGGGGAGGGATTTCAGCGTCTTACCGTCCACTCCCGCAAGCACTCCGCAGGTGACGAGCACATCCATTCGCCCGTCCGCCTGAGCAGAATGGGTGTTCATAATCCCCGCACCCAGCTTTACGAGCTTTCCGATATGACCTACGATAAGTATGCTTTCAAAGCCGTTTTCCAAAGCCGCTTCAATCGCCTCTCCGATGAAGTTTGAGCACTTCACGCTTTTTTCAAGAGCAAAGGGCAGTTCCCTTTTGAGAAAGTCCGCTCCGTAGTTTCCCAGTGTCAGAAGCAGATTTCTGCACCCCTCCGCACGGCGCATTTTTTGCTCCAGACGAATGGTGTCTACAAGTGCTGCGCTGCTCATCGGTTCGACAATTCCGCTTGTGCCGATAATCGAAATTCCGCCCTCAATTCCCATTCGGGGATTGTAGGTTTTACGCGCAATTTCCACGCCGTTCGGGACGGATACCGTCACGCGAAATCCCCCGCCATAGCCGCATTCCTCGGCTGCCTCGTTCACCGCCGCCATTATCATCTTTCGGGGAACGGAGTTTATCGCCGCCGCGCCTTTAGGCTGGTTTAATCCGTCTTTAGTAACGATACCAACGCCCTCGCCGCCGAATATTTCAACCCCCGAGGGGCGCAATTCCACCCGCGCGAATATCGTAATCCCGTCGGTAATATCCGGATCGTCGCCGCTGTCCTTGCGTATTCCACAGGAAGCGTAATCCGCGCAGAATTCGGGATTTACGGTATCAAGCTCCAATTCAATGCCTTTCGGAGTAACAAGCGCAATACGTCCGCGCTTCTCCTGCCTCAACAGCATAAAAGCCGCCGCCTTTGCCGCAGCCGCCGCGCAGGAGCCTGTTGTGTATCCGCAGCGCATTCGCTGTGTTCCCTTTTGAATATATTCCTCAAGCATACAGTCACCTAAATCTATTCCAAACACTACCTTAGTAGTTCAATGATAACACAACTATTTTAAAAAGTCAATAGAAAAAATCGGACAGCACTTTAGCTCAGTGCATATCCGATTTCCTTTTTTATGAGATTAACAGGCGTTTTGCCCTCGATAAATCTGTTTATGTTCTCCACACAAATCTCGGCTATTTTACGCTCAATCAATGCCGAATGACTAAACGATTTACCCGAAATATGCGGCGTTACAAAGACGTTCGGCAAGCTCCACAGCGGCGAGCTCTCGGGCAGAGGCTCTTCGGCGAATACATCAAGAACCGCCCCCGCCAGCCGCCCGTCCCTAATGGCGTCTGCCAGCGCGTTTTCGTCAATCAGCGAACCTCGTCCCACATTCACCAGCATAGCATTTGGCTTAATTTGGGCAATCCTGTCCTTGTTGAGAAGATTTCGCGTAAGCGGGGTTTCGGGAAGGCAGCAGATTATCAAGTCGGCTAGTGCAAGTTGTTCCTCCAGCCGCTCCATTCCGTAAACCTCGCTGAAATACTCGGTAGGACGGGGATTTCTCCGAATTCCTACCACCTCAGCGCTGAACGCTTGCAGCTTCTTCGCCGTTAGAGAGCCGATATTTCCGCAGCCGAGAATAAGCGCCCGCTCTCCGAAAATCATACGCTCCGAGCCGAGATCCAGCCATTTGTTCCATTTCTGCAAGTCCCGATACCCGAAGAACTTCCGATAAACCGACAGCACCGCACCAATTATATATTCCGAGATTACCTCACCGAACGCACCCGTAACATTTGCGATAACCACGCCATCGGGAGTGCTTCCCTCGCGGCAGTATTTCTCCGCTCCCGCAAAGCAAATCTGAAGAAATTTCAGATTAGGATACTCTGCACCGCTCGGCAAATCTCCGACAAAAATCTCCGCCTGTGAGGGGTTGTCGCACAGCTCGCAGCCCCTGACGGAATTCAGCACAAAATCCCGATTTTCCGGCGAAAAAGGTGCTTCAATATATAGCTTCATACGCTCTCCTTAAGCCTTGACCGTATTGAGTGCGGCTCTGTTTTTCTTCGGCTTCTGCATTCTTCTGACAACACAGGAGAGGGTAAAGTTCACCGCAAAATAAAGCACACACGCCAGTCCGCACAACACGAAAACATCGGAAACATTCTGGGTTGAAAAGCCCGTGTATTTAGGCGAAACCTGAATTAGCTGGAATGTCCTTCCCATCAGCTCCGCAATTGCGATATTAGCAATATACGAGGTGTCCTTAACCGTTGTGATAACCTGACTTAACAGCGTAGGCACAATGTTCTTGAAAGTCTGCGGAATAATGATGAAAAGCAGCGTCTGAGGCATATTAAAGCCCTGCGAATAAGCCGCCTCGAACTGCCCCTTGGGAATGGAGTTCAGACCGCCTCTTACAATCTCCGCAATAACGGACGAGGTGAAAAGGACAAGCGCAATTATTCCCTTGATAAGCACCGCCATCTCCGTTCTCGAAAGCTGGAACAGCTGCGTGAATTTTGACGGCAGTTCAACCGACGGGAAGAACACAAGACCAATAAAAATCCACAGCATAAGCGGGGTATTTCTGAACACTTCAATGTACGCAATCGAGATATATTTGAAAATCTTCGTCCAGCCCCTGTTGCAGTAATTTCTCACCAGAGCCAGCACAGTGCCGATTATGATACCAAGAACAACCGCGAAGAACGCAATGGCAACAGTAAAGCCAAGTCCCTTGATAATATACAGCAGCACGCTGCCGTTGGTAATCATTTTAAGACTGCCCATTAAAGCTTCCATTGCTCTCGCCTCCTTTAATAATCATATCGAGCTCCGCGTCGGAAATATCGTCCGCTTTTTTGCGAACTTTAACGGTATTGACATCGCGCGCCTTGAGTTTCTTTTCCCAGCTGGAAGCCAGCATAGACAGCGGGAAGCAAATCACGAAGAAGATAACGCCACCGATTATGTAGCCCTGACCTGCGGCAGAGCCTGTTCCCTCTCCCACCGCGAATGCGTTGGTGCGGGAAATCAAATCCACCGCTCCTCCCGCGAGGAACATACAGGACGTATTCTTGATGAGGTTCACCACCTGATTTACCATAGGGGGAAGAATAATCTTAATTGTTTGCGGAAGAACGATATAGAACATCGCCTCAATATGCCCGAAGCCCTGAGAATATGCCGCCTCAAGCTGACCTTTCGGTACAGCCTCAATTCCCGCTCTTATTACCTCGGAAATATACGCGCCATGGTAAATACCGAGTGCGATAATACCGCACAGCAGCGCCGAAAATCCCGACACGCCCGAGAAGATAACCGCATAGAATAAAAACAGCGCCTGAAGCATAAGCGGGGTATTCTGCACGAACTCAACGTAGATACGGGCGATCACCCGAGGAAGCCTTGAACGGCTCGTGGACATCAATCCGAAGATTACGCCAAGCACAAGGGCTATCATCAATCCGAACAGCGCCATCAGAAGCGTTGACAGCGCACCGTCAATGAACGTCTGCCGATGTACCCACACAAGCTTCCATTTTTCCGCGTCAAACATATTCTCAACTCCCATTTTCAGAAAATTCGGCGGCAGCTTTTAACTGCCGCCAAACTCTATTTAATCGAATTAATCAAGACCAAACTGCTTAATCAGTTCGTCGATTGTACCGTCGCTCTTCCACTTAACGATAAGCTCGTCAATCTTTGCGGAAAGCTCGGAATCCTTCTTGGTTGCTACGCCGTAATTCTGAGGAGCGAAAGTATCGGTGATATAGTCGCGGTCGTCGGTCTTGTATGCCGCAAGAATGGACTTATCTACGCAGAATGCGTCAACCGTGCCTGCTGCCATAGCATTGGAAATTGCAGGGTAATCGCCGAACTGCTCAAACTTTGTGCCGTTCTGCTCAAACGAAGAAATATCGAAATCCTTCGAGCTCTCGGGTACTGTGTAGTCGCCGAGCAAGCCCTTTTCGCTCATTGCCTTTGCGAGGTTGTATGCGGAGTTAGAGCCTGTGGAAACGCCAATCTTCTTACCTACAAGACCGCTCAAATCGGTGATACCGTCTGCCTTTTCAACGAGAACCGTTACCGCATCGGTGAAGTACGGAGTAGAGAAATCCCAGCTCTTCTTACGCTCCTCGGTAATTGTGAACGTTGCGAGGACGCAGTCCAGGCTTCCCGAGTCGAGCAGCTCGGTTCTTGTAGCCGCCGTTACCGCGGTGAACTCAACTCCGTCATATCCAAGCTCCTCGGAGAGCTTCTTCGCAAGCTCAATCTCAAGTCCCTCATACTCGTTGGTTACGGTGTCCTTGAAGCCAAAGCCGATTACATCGCTCTTAACTCCGACTTTAAGCGGCTCTTTCTTTCCCGAACCCGCGCAGCCTGCACAGCAGAGCGTCATCATTGCGGCAGCAGCAGCCGCCAGAATTCTCTTCATTTTCATAGTGTGTTACCTCTCTTTTGTTCTGTTTTTATTTCTGTATAAGTATAAACCGCGTCAGCGGATTATCTTGCTTAAAAACGCCTTTGTGCGCTCGTTTGAGGGATTGGTAAAGAAATGTTCGGGAGTACCCTCCTCCAGAATTTGTCCGCCGTCCACGAAAATAATCCTGTCGGCAACCTCTCTTGCAAATCCCATTTCGTGGGTTACAACCACCATTGTGAAATTCTTCTCGTGCGATAATTCAATCATAACATCGAGAACCTCCTGCACCATTTCGGGGTCGAGAGCCGAGGTCGGTTCATCGAAGAAGATAACTCGATTTTGCATAGTCAGTGCCCTTGCAATTGCAATTCTCTGCTGCTGACCTCCCGACAAGGTAGTGGGATAAACGTGCGCTTTTTCCTCCAGACCAACTCTTTTCAGGTAGGTCATTGCGATGTCCTCCGCCTCTTTTCTCGGAACCTTTTTCAGCTTAATCGGAGCTAACGTCAGGTTATCCAGAACAGTCAGATGCGGGTACAAATTAAACTGCTGAAACACCATCGAGGAGTGAATTTTGTTGATGAAGGCACGACGCTTACGGCTCAGCTGATGGTTATGTACAAACACTTTTCCCGATGTCGGCTCTTCCAGATAATTCATACAGCGGATAAGCGTGGACTTGCCCGAACCGGACGGTCCGATTATAACCAGCTTCTCGCCCTCGGCAACATGGAGATTTATTCCTTTAAGCACCTCCAAATCGCCGAAGCTCTTGTGAACATCTTCCAATCTTATCATTGTTTCACCCTCTTGCTTTCTCTCTGTTATGGTTGTATTATACTCCGATTTTTGCAAGTTGTCAATAGAAAACTTGCAAAAATCTTGAAATTTATTCCATTTCTGCATTTTTTACAAAATTTGTTTGAGAGGTTTCTGTATTATTTGTGCAATTTCAAAAAAGAGGGTACAAGCAGCGGCTCAAATCCCGACTTCACCGCTCTCACCACGCTGTTTACGTTGTTGTCGGTCGTAATATCGTCCTCGGGACGAGCGCCGACCGTCACCGTGCGCTCCGCACCCATACCATCCTGCAGGTATTGACGCATATTCTCGCGGCAGGCGTTTTTATTGTAGATTTTGATGTAGCTGTAACCCTGATAATCATAAGACGGATAGCAAAGGATTTTCAGTTTCTCGTCATAGCCCCTATCCCGCAGAAGTTCGCGGAATTTCACTATTTTTTCCGTTTCGTCCAGCAGCATAAGGTAGATAACGCCGTCGTCGGGATTGGGTTCACGCTGCATATAGTTTCTGTACGGGGAACGGCGCAGGTCCCGATACAGTTTCTCCTCTGCGGGGTTTTCGGGCTTATTGTGATAGATTATGAGGATACCGTCGCACAGCGCGTTAATAAAGCAATTGAGATTGTTTTCCGAGAACAGTGTGCGAAGCTCTCTTACCATATCATTCGACATAATATATGCCTTGAGATACCGCTTTTCCTTGATGTCGTACAGCGCCGCTCCGTCCATCACTATTACGGGAAGCTTTATCCGCACATCTTCAAGCGGCTTCATCAGCGAAGCGGGAGTACGCATCGTTGCAATTGTAAGGTTAAGTCCCTCATCGAGCATTCGGTTTATTTCAACCTTTGAGAACGGAGTAAGCTGCTCTCTGTACGGGGTGAGCATATCGTCAAGCTCCGCGATAAAAAGCGTTTTCTTATCCTTACGTCGTGGAAGCTTAACAGAGTTGATTATCAATGCAATGACTATTCCGATAAACGTATCCAGCACACGATTAAGGACGAAAATATACGGGTTTGCGTCCGCAATATGGTTTACGGTTATACTGAGAAACACCACGCACGAAAAATATGCGGCGCTTTGTTTATGGAGAAGCAGCGTAACGTAAATCACAGGTATAATCATCAAAGCCGTAAGCGCATATCCCGCAATTGTGTTGTAGATATCGAACGCGTACAGTTCAAGGAGTATGCATATCAGCCCGAAGCCTGCGCCGACAAGCGTTCCCGTAGTACGCTGCACCGCCATTGAGAGCGTCTTCCCCGTGTACGGCTGAATACATTGCAAAACTGCAAGCATTGTGTAGAAAGGTATTCCCTGCCTTCCCCGCAGCAGATACACCAGATAACACAAGAATACTCCTATTGCAGATTTCAGAATTCGCTTTCCTACGGCGGGCAGCTTCTTTTTCATAATATCACCTCAAAAAAACAGGGCGCTCCTATACGGAACGCCCTTGTTGCCTTAATTTTATTATATACGAATTTTAAAAAATTGTCAAGCAGATTTATACTATGGTTACAACAGGTTTATCAGCAATGGAGTAACAATCGGCATTGTGACAACGCTGAGTATAGTGGTAAGCAGAACAACATTCGCCGAGAGCTCCTGCTCGCATTCGTGGAGCTCGGCAAGCGACTCGATAATCGCGCCCGCGGGAGCTGCGGCAAGCACAACCACGGTAGTCTTGAAGGTATCGTCAAAAAACGGAATCCACCTCACGCACAGAAAGGCGAAAATCGGGAACGCAATCAGCTTCAGCGCACAAGTAGCATACACAAACGGTCTTGTAAACAGCGCCTTGAATTTAGCATCAGAGAGCCTCATACCCAGAATGAACATACACATCGGAGTAACCGCCTTTGCGAGAATTCCGATTGAACTCAGGATAACATCGGGAAGCTGTACCTTGAAGATAAAGAGCGGCAGAGCCACGAGAATGGACAATGTTGTGGGATTGACAATTGCACTCTTGACCGAGATGAATTTCTTGTCGTTCGTGATGAGGAAAACGCCTATCGTGAATACGATGAGGTTCATCGACATAACGTTAATCGAGCTGTAACACATTACAATCGGATCATCGGGGAACATTGCGCTGATAACGGGCATTCCGAAAAAGCCCACATTACCGAGAACCGCGCCCACCGTGAGAATTCTGTACTTTGCGTCCGCGTATTTCCTGTGGAGAACAAAATACAGTACCGCGAAAAACAACACCTGAAGAATAAGCGTCGCAAGGAAATACTTCACAATTTTAACGATATTTTCGTTTGAATATTCCACCTGCAAAAATGAATTGATAATCATTGCGGGGCTTAAAGCGTAAATCAGCAGTCCCGACATACTTTTCGCGTGTGATACAACAGCCTTTTTGGATTTGCAAAGCAAAAATCCCATAAACATATACGCAATAAGGACTGCGACATTTGTAAGAATAATAAAAAACACAACGGTCTCTCCTGCTATCTAAAAATCAAACGCTTTAATTATATCACACAAAATCGGATTTGTCAATCGCAGGGAATAATTTACCGGTAATAATTGAGAGCTTCCAATTCACGGTACAAATAATAACCTTACCTGCTTATTTATTCTTACACCAGTTTGCCAAGATAAAATAAGTTCATGTTTAGAACAAAAACCAAAAAAGATACTGCAATTAGGCAAAAAGAATATAACAAAATTTCTATAAGGTTTTTCAAAAATTCTCCTTTCATTATATTTAAAATTATCAAACAACGTAAAATCTATTCCCTGGTTTAATCGTCCTGCAACAAGTTCAAGAATATGGTTTATTTTATGGCCTGTAATAATCGTCCTATCTTAAATTGTTAAATGGTTCTGCACCTATTCTGTACAGTGCAGCTATGCTTATCATTAAAGAAATTATCTTTCATAACAGAGCGTTTTTTAATATAGCTTACCTCATATATCCCTCATTAAAGGCAGCATAAAATGCCTTTTTAGAGGGAAACTCGTCATCATTGCCATAATTGATATGATATACCGTTTCGTTGTTCTCAATAATATCAATTTGTACTCTGTATGATTTCAAAAATTCCGATTCCTTTCTCCAATATTTGTAAAAGTCATAAAGCCAATCAATGCTCCATGGGTTTGACCCCTGGTCCCGAATTGTAATAGTAACGTTCAACCCTCCGTTATAAGGATAAATTGTTTTGTAATTATCGCTGAACATATAACTTGTATATGCAGTTATTCCACGTGGTTTCAAAAATCCATCCTGTATTATTTTATCAAATTGTCTGATTGCTCTTGCCCCATAATAACCGTCAATCAATATATCACCGGATTCGGCAGTAATACCAAATACAACATCTTCCCATTTAAAAACAATACAATCTTTGAAATTATTCCATACAAAAAAATGTGCTGAATTAAATTCTTGTTCTACAATTTCTGCA
>JBJESC010000047.1:0-5255 GCA_051882615.1 Oscillospiraceae bacterium | reverse complement strand
CGTATTGATTTTAGTCTGTTAATGTAGTATACTTCTAATAGGTTTGTGCCGCAATATGGCGGTATTGAACTCAGGATACTAAATCGAGAAAGGACAACTGAAATGAAAAAGAAGATTATGGCATTTGTGCTTGCCGCAGCGGCAGCACTCGGCCTTTGCGGATGCAAGGGAAACACAGACAGCGACTGGAGCTACATTGAGAAGAAGGGCGAGCTTGTAGTCGGCATTACATACTTTGAACCGATGAACTACTTTGACGATAACGGCGAGCTTGTCGGTTTTGAGACCGAGTTCACCAAGGCAGTATGCGAGAAGCTTGGCGTTACTCCTAAGTTCCAGGAAATCAACTGGGATAACAAGGTGTTTGAGCTTGACGCGAAGACTATCGACGTTATCTGGAACGGTATGACCGTAAATGACGAGCTTGCGCAGAAGATTATCTTTTCCACTCCTTACATCAGAAATAAGCAGGTTGTAATTATCAAGAAGAGCAACGCTGATAAGTACACCGACACGGCTTCTATGGCGAATGCTTCCGTAACCGCTGAAATCGGCTCTGCGGGTGAAACGGCTGTCAAGGCTGACGAAAATCTCAGCAAGAACTACAACGGCTGCGCAGCGCAGAAGGACGTTCTGGTTGAGGTAATGGCTGGCACTACCGAAATCGGCGTTATTGATTACGTTATGGCAAAGGCTTCCGTAGGCGAGGGCACTGACTTCAGCGACCTTATGATTGTTGAGAGTGTAACCCTTGCTCCCGAGGAGTACGCAATCGGTATCCGCAAGGGCGACACCGAGCTTCAGGCAAAGATTAATGCTGCAATCGACGAGCTGGTTAAGGACGGCACTCTCAAGCAGATAGCCGAGAAGTACGACCTTGCCGACGTATACGCTTTTCAGTAATTAAATAATCCGATAATTTGGAGTTTTTTCTGATATGTCTTTTTTAGAAGTTACAATGCAGCTGGCGGACGGCTTCCTCACCACGCTTCTGATATTTGGTGTAACGCTCGTCTGTGCGCTGCCTCTGGGGCTGATTATCACATTCGGCTCAATGTCGCGTTTTAAGCCGATTAAGTGGCTTGTTAAAACGTTTGTGTGGATTATTCGCGGAACTCCGCTTATGCTCCAGATAATCATTGTTTTCTACGGCCCGGGACTGATATTCGAGTGGAAGGCTCTGCCGCGCCTTACTGCGGTTCTGATTGCCTTTATCATCAACTACGCGTGTTATTTCTCGGAGATTTACCGCGGAGGAATAGAGAGTATTCCCAAGGGGCAGTACGAAGCGGGACAGGTTCTCGGTATGACCAAGTCCCAGATATTCTTCAAGATTGTGCTGTTTCAGGTAATCAAGCGCATAGTTCCGCCGATGGGTAACGAGATAATCACTCTTGTCAAGGATACCTCGCTTGCCCGCGTTATTATGGTGGTAGAGCTTGTTCAGGCAGCTCAGCAGATTGTCGCTCAGAAAGCGCTTATCTGGCCGATGTTCTATATCGGCGCGTTCTATCTGCTGTTCTCGGGAATTCTGACGCTTTTGCTCAATTACACCGAGAAAAAGCTCAACTACTATTCGGGTTGATAGGAGGGGCGTATGGCGTTTCTTGAGGTAAACGGAATGTACAAGAGCTTCGGGAAAACCGAGGTTCTTAAAGGAATTGACTTCTCTATGGAGAAGGGCGAGGTTCTGGCGATAATCGGTTCGTCGGGAAGTGGAAAGACTACGCTTCTGCGGTGTCTGAACTTCCTTGAAAAGCCCGATATGGGTACAATCACGCTTGACGGTAAAGAGCTTTTCGACGCTGCCCGTGAGTATTCCGAAAAGGAAAAGCGCGAGATGATACTGCGTTTCGGATTGGTTTTCCAGCAGTTCAACCTTTTCCCACAGTATACTGTGCTGAAAAACATCACGCTTGCTCGTGAGCTGCGGGAGCTTTCCCGCAAATCGGGGAAGTGGGTAACAAAGGAGGATAAGGCGAGGCTTGCAGAGGAAATCAAGGCAAATTCCCTTGAACTCCTCAGAACCGTGGGACTTGCAGACAAGGCAAACGCTTATCCCTGCAATCTTTCGGGAGGTCAGCAGCAGCGCGTTGCGATTGCGAGAGCGCTCGCGTTAAGTCCCGAAATTCTCTGCTTTGACGAGCCGACCTCGGCGCTCGATCCCGAGCTTACAGGCGAGGTTCTTCGTGTAATCCGTGATTTGAAAAACTCGTCGCGTACAATGATAGTAGTAACTCACGAGATGAATTTCGCACGCGGAGTTGCCGATAAGGTAATCTTTATGGCAGACGGTGTAATCGAAGAGGAGGGCGACCCCGAACAGGTGTTCACCAACCCGAAGAGCGAGAGGACAAAGCAGTTCCTCGAAAAATCGCTTGAGAATATATGACATATTAGAAGTAAGAAAACCGCCGAGCATTGAGCTTGGCGGTTTTTTTATACTAAACGGTAATCGAGCCGCGGATTTTATCGAATGTGGCTTCGCCTATCCCCTTAACCCGACAGATTTCCTCAATACTCTTGAAGCTGCCGTTTTCGGTGCGGTATTGGATAATAGCCTCGGCTCTGGTTTCGCCTATTCCGCTGAGCGTACACAACTCCTCAAGGGTGGCGGTGTTGATGTTTACCACAGCGCCTTGAACGGCAGACGTTTGCTTTTGCGGGGACGGTTCGGGAACAGCGTTTCTTGCAACGACATTAAGTTCGGGATAGTCGTCTTTAATCTCGTCAAAGAAGCCTCCGCTTTCACAGAGAACGCGGACATTTTCCTTTTGACTGCCTGCGGCAATGTTCGCCCACAGCAATCCCGCGATTGTAATTGCGGTTACGGCATACATCAGGTGTCCGAAATTGAATTTGAGCTTTAGCGTTCTTTTCTTTGATTTCATTTTTTCACTTACCGAGTATCTTTTTTAAGTCGCTGCGGAGTCTGTCAACGTTTATGGGCTTCAGTATATAGCCGTTTACTCCCAGCGACATAATCTCCATTACCTTTGCATTATCCGAAACGCTTGTGAGGAATACAACGGGTGTATTCTGCGTGTTGGGGTTTTCGCGCAGCTTCTTCAGTACTTCGGCTCCCGACATCATCGGCATTTCGTAGTCCAGAAGAATAAGGTCGGCGGTTTTGCTCTTGAAGTAGTTTACCGCCATCATTCCGTTTGCCATAGGGGTGATGTCGTAGGTCTCTCCGAGAATGTTCTTAAGTAGCTTCAGTACGTCGCGGTCGTCGTCAATCGCAACAATGCGCTTTTTTGCAGAGGTATTGAACTCTCTGTCAAGCTCTTTGAGCAGGTTTTCCAGATTGGTATCAAAATCCATTTCCATAGCAGTCACCTCGTTCAATTATTAAAACTATTGTACCATATCTTTTTAGAAAAATCAAGTGGGCGGAGTTATTTTTGTACTCCACCCACTTGATTTTTATGCTTTTGCTCTGTTGGACGAAGCAATTGCTTCAAGCTTCTCCGCACGCATAAGGGCGATGTCGATATGGGAGCAGATGTTCTCAGTGCCTACTTTCTTTACGATACCTGCCTTGCGCATAGCTTTAAGCGGCTGTTCATTGACGTGCGAGAATACAACCTCGATATTCTTGCGCTTGCAGTAGTCAACCAATCTGTTGAGGACTGCAACTCCCGAAGCGTCTATTGCGGGAACATTTCTCATACGGATACAGAGTACGTCAAGCTTGCTTCCCTTTTCGATGAAATAGTTGAACTTATCAAACGCCGCGAAGAACATAGGACCGTTAATCTCAAATACCTGAGTGTTTTCGGGAATTTTCTTGAGGGAGATGTGGTCGGGGTCGTTCGCCTCGTCAATATCAGAGCCGTCGTCTATCCAATTGCGGGTTTCGGTAACGTCCGCCATTCTCTTCATAAAGAGGAGAGCCGCAAGTACGATACCAACGCCGATTGCTACTACAAGGTCAAATACTACCGTGAGTACAAGCGTTGTCACAAGCACCATAATATCGCTCTTGGGAGCGGTTTTGAGGGTGTTTACAATCTCGCGCCAGCCGCACATATTGTATGCAACAACAAAGAGGATTGCCGCTATGGTGGGCATGGGAATCATTGCAGCATAGGGCATAAGCAGAACGAGGATTACAAGGAGCACTACCGCGTGAACCATACCTGCCACGGGGGTTCTGCCGCCGTTCTTGATGTTTGCCGCAGTACGCGCGATTGCGCCTGTCGCGGGAATTCCGCCGAACAGCGCGGAAACAATGTTGCCCGCGCCCTGAGCGCAGAGCTCGGCGTTTGAGCGGTGCTTCGAGCCAATCATACCGTCTGCAACAACGCAGGACAGCAAGCTCTCAACGGCAGCAAGAATAGCAATTGTAAATGCGTTGGGGATAAGCGCCTTAATGCGGTCGAAGCTTATTTCGGGGAGGTGGAAGGTGGGAGGCGCAGAGGAGATGGTGTACAAATCTCCGATTGTGTTTACGTTAAGATTTGCGAGTTTAACCACAGCCGCGCACACGATAACCGCAATCAGCGACGGAGGGATTTTCTTGAATATCTTCAGAGGAATCATCGGCAGGAAGATCAGAATTGCAAGCGAAAGCAGACCGATAAGGAATGCCTGATAGTTGAATGTACCGAAGCTGCGGCAAATCTCGACTACCTTTTCGGTGGTTTCGATAGGCGCACCCTCAAACTTCATACCGCAGAAATCCTTAATCTGACCGATAGCGATTGTAACCGCGATACCGAAAGTAAAGCCCGATGTAATAGTGGAGGGAATGTACTTAAGCAGGCTTCCGAATCTGCACAAGCCCATAACTACGAGGAATATACCCGCCATAATCGTGGAGATAACCAACCCGTCCATACCCTCTGTTGCGACAATACCCGCAACGATGGTTGCAAAAGCCGCGGTAGGACCTGCAATCTGAACGCGCGAGCCGCCGAGGAACGATACCACGAAGCCTGCCGTTATTGCGGTATACAGACCCTGCTCGGGACCTACTCCCGAAGCGAGCGCAAGCGCAATTGACAGCGGGAGCGCGATAATCGCTACAATAACGCCCGAAATAAGGTCTTTTACAAACTGACCCTTTGAATAGTTTTTCATCACCGTGAAGAGCTTTGGCTTTAGGCTCTCTGCGGGGTTCTTTTTGGCTTTTTCCTTCATTTTGTTCTCCTGAATTTCGGGGTGTAACATACCCCTTTCATATTATTTACCGAATGCGATTGTATGCAATAGCGCGTAAATCACACTTTTCCATTTTATCACAAACTTTT
>JBJESC010000046.1:0-5263 GCA_051882615.1 Oscillospiraceae bacterium | reverse complement strand
TTACCTGGCTGTACGGCTGTCTGTGACCCATCTTGCGCTTAACGTGCTTCTTGGGCTTGTACGTGAAGACTGTAATCTTCTTAGCCTTGCCGTTCTTGAGCAGAGTAGCCTTAACGGTTGCGCCGTCAACATAAGGAGCGCCAACCTTAACATTACCGTCTCCGCCTACCATAACTACCTTGTCGAAAGTGATTTCGCCCTCAGCCTCGAGCTTCTCGATAAAGAGAACATCGCCCTCTTTAACCTGATACTGCTTTCCGCCTGTTTCAATTACTGCGTACATATTTATACCTCTTTTGTTCAGACTCGCTGTGTTAAGGCGATTGCCCTATGCAATCTTAACAACCTTACACAAGCGGCTTTATCATTATACCACAACAAAATATATTTGTCAAGCGTTTTTCAATATTTTTCAAATTTTTCTTATACAAAAAGTATTCTGTCAAATGCCGGTGTGCATTTTGGATACCATGCTCTTGAAATTTTCAAAAATATTTACACATTTTCTTGTTAAGATTGTTCAATATGAACAATCTTATTTTGTGTATAATGTCGAAAACCGAAAAAATCAACAAAAAAGCGTTGACAAAGCCTGCATTAAGTTGTATAATATACTCAAGCAAACGAAACGGATTTACCTCCGTATCTTTGTTTGTTTAGTTGTCTCCTTTCTTTTGTTCTACACATAATTTATAATCTTATTTCTGAGCCCGCACGGGCTCAATTTTTTTTGAAAAAGCTATGGAAAAATGATGAAGAATGTGTTATACTATTATATATGTGTTCTACGTCACTTTTTTATCAAGAACACGTTCATACTTCTTTTCGGGAAGGAGCTGTAACAATGGCAAAGAAAAGCAACACGGGAATTCCGGGACTTTCGGTAAATTTCAGCTGGAAGCGAGCGCTGGGCATTACAGCCGCAAAGCAGAAATTTGCGCGGAAAACGGGCATTCCCACCACCAAAGCGGGGCTTGAACGCAAAATAGGGAGAACCGTGCTGGATTTACTTAACCCTAAAAAATAACAAAGGACTGATATTTATTTTTGAAAGATATGAACTTCAAAACGGCGTTTTCTTCAACAAAATAACGGACAAGCGCTTTAAGGCAAATCAAATCTCGCTCAACCTTTTCAGCGATTTCGATGCTACGCCGCGCGCCGACTATTCCGCCGCGTGCTACATTCTGACAGACAGCTGCAAGAAGTTCCCACACTACAAGGAACTATCGAAGCACCTTTTCAATCTCTACAATGCTTCCCTTTCGTCTAGCACCGTTCTCTCTGCATGGGGGCAGAGAATAGTGGTTATTAACGCTTCCGTGCTGGACAACAGATACGCTCTGAACGGAGAAAACCTTGAAGCGGAAATGTGCGGGCTTATCCGCGACTGCATTCTTTCTCCGAATGCGGAAAACGGTGCGTTTGACGAAACCGTCACCTCGCTTATGAAAGGTGAGGTTATCGACGCCATTGACAGCGTAATCAATAACAAATCCTCCTATGCCGCACAGAACGCCAACAAGACCGCCTATCGCGGAGAAACGATGGAAAAAATCGCGCTCGGCACTCACGAGGAAGCCGAAAAGGTCACTCCGCAGTCCGCATACGCCGCTTACCGAAGAATAATCGAAACCTCCAGAGTGGAGATTTTCGCCGCGGGGTGCAGCGACTTTGAGGACGCAAAACGCATTTTCGGCGAGATGTTCAACAACATTCCCCGCCACGACATCTGCGGGCTGAGCACCTCGGTTTCTCCCCTGAAACCCGAACCCGAATACGTCAGCGACATGATGAATATGAGTCAAGCTATTGTTCGTATGTACTTCAAAGCCCCCGAATGCGAGGACAGAGAAGCACGCTTGCTGCTGACGATGATTTTGGGCGGAATGACCACCTCGCGCTTCTTTATGAATATCCGCGAAAAGCAGTCGCTTTGCTACTACTGCTCCTGCTCTCCCAACAATTACAAGCGCGTTATCACGGCTTATGCGGGAGTAGAGCCCGACAACATCAAGCGCTGCGAGGAGGCTATTCTTGCCGAACTTAAGGACATTGCCGAAAACGGAGTAACCGAGGACGAGCTTCACACCGCTAAGCTGGAATATTCCAATCAAATTTCCACGATTTATGACAGTACGGGCGCTATGATGTCTTGGTATCTTAATCAGCTTGCAGAGAAAAACGTTTTCTCTCCCGAAGAAATGCTCAAGCGCGTTGAAGCGGTAACTGCCGACAGAGTACAGGCGGCGGCGCGTATGTACAAGCTGGACACGGTATACACTTTATCGGGCGAGGAGGCGGCGGAATGATTGAGAAAATCCGAAACGATATTGTCAAAGAAACCTGTCTGAAACACGTCACCGAGAGCGGAGTTCTGGTGTATATGCTACCGATGGAGGGCTACTCCTCGGCATGTGCTCAGTTTACGGCGCGGTTCGGCTCGCAGGATAACGGGTTCTCCGTGAACGGCAGGGATTTCATTCACGTTCCCGACGGCACGGCGCACTATCTTGAACATAAGCTCTTCGAGAGCGAGGAAAAGGACGCTTTCTCCCAATTCGCACAGACGGGAGCATACTGCAATGCGGGAACAAGCTTCGACTACACGCAATACTACTTCAGCTGTGCAAATAACTTTCAAAAAAATCTGGAAATTCTGCTCAGCTTTGTAAACGACCCCTACTTCACCCCCGAAAATGTCGAGAAAGAGCGCGGAATAATCGGTCAGGAAATCACAATGTACCGCGACAACCCAAGCTGGCGCGTTTTCACCAACCTCCTCGAGGGTATGTACAGCGTAAACCCTATGCGTAACGACATTGCGGGCACGGTAGAGAGTATCGCACAGATTACGGACAAAACGCTCTACGACTGCTACAACGCATTCTACAATCCGTCGAATATGTTTATATGCGTATCGGGAAATTTCAATCCCGACGTGGTAATTGAAACGTGCGAGAAGTTAATCCCCAAGCGCGAGGCGCTGAAGGTTGAGCGCGCCGAGTTTGACGAGCCCTCTCGGGTGGCAAAGAAGCGTATGGAACTCGCAATGCCCGTTGCAAAGCCTCTTTTCGAGGCGGCATTCAAGTGTCAGCCAAAGACGGGACTTGCGAAAATCGAGGACTACGTTCACTACGACATTCTGTTTGAGCTGCTGTTCGGCACTTCCTCGGAGTTCTTTGAAAGAATGCGCGAAAACGGCAGCATCAACGAGGAGTTCGCAGACGGAGTTTCCAGCGGACTCGGGCATTTCTTCCCGTTTGTACGCGGCGAGAGCGACAATCCCGATTTTGTTCTGGAGGAGATGCAGAAGGAAATCCGCGCGTTCAAAGCAAATCCCTTTTCGAGAGAGGATTTCGAGTGTATCAAGCGTTCATCCTACGGCTCGCTTGTACGCGACTTCAACAACGTTACTTCGGTTGCGGATACGCTCACCGAAGCCGCTCTTGAAGATATTCCGCCCTTTGCGCTGGTTGATACAACCGCCCGCGCAGACTATGAAAAAACAATCGAGCGTCTGATGGCGCTTGATGAAGAAAACGTATGTATTTCAATCATTTCAAGTGAGGATTAAAAAATGGTATCGACATTACTGGCAGGCTCATCGGGATTTTCGGACGTTACCAGAAAAATAACTCTGGAATTCCCTAATTTATTCGAAGGCACAAGAATTACCTACTCCCGCGGCTTCAACATTTTCGGTCTTTCGATTTACTGGTACGGAATACTGATTGCGGTGGGACTTGTACTCGCGTATTTCTACGCAATGCACCGTATGGAAAAGGATTTCGGTATTGTAAAGGACAGGGCGTTTGACGTTATTTTCGCCGCGACTATCGGCGGATTTCTGTGCGCCAGAATTTACTACTGCGTTTTCACAACGCTTAATCCCGAGTCGGGAATGAAGTACAACTTCATCACGACCTTCACGACTATTCACGATGGCGGAATTGCAATTTACGGCGGAATAATCGGCGCTGTGTTGGTTGGACTGCTGTTCTGCAAAATCCGTAAGGTGCACTTCCGAGCAATGGCTGATGTGGCAGCGCTTGGCTTCCTTATCGGGCAGGGCATCGGCAGATGGGGTAACTTTATTAATCAGGAAGCATACGGCGCGGCTTGCGATAAGGACTT
Source organism: Oscillospiraceae bacterium (assembly GCA_051882615.1). Taxonomy (GTDB): domain Bacteria; phylum Bacillota; class Clostridia; order Oscillospirales; family Ruminococcaceae; genus CAG-115. The sequence continues at coordinate 1,126 of JBJESC010000046.1, read as the reverse complement.
CCTGTTCGCAATGACGGGCACTCGCATTGCTGATGAAATGGGAGAGGGCGTAGTCGTTCACCCCTGCTTCCTCTACGAAAGCCTGTGGTGCTTGCTGGGATTTGTCCTGCTGCACTTCTACTCCAAGAAGCTGCGCACTTATGACGGAGAAATCGCGCTGCTTTATGTAGCGTGGTACGGCTTGGAGCGTTTCTTCGTTGAGGGGCTGCGTACAGACAGCCTTATGGCGGGAAAATTCCGCATTTCTCAGCTGGTGGCAGGAATTTCGTTCGTTATCGCAATTGTGCTGTTCGCTGTGTTCAAAATCATGGCGAAAAAACGCGGCTATGTTCTGTACGTCAACTCGGACGGCTCAAAGGAACTGATTGCTCACGACAAGCAGCTTGAAGAAGAGCGGCTTGAAAAGAAAAAAGCCCGCAAAAAGGCTTTGTATAATTCAACTCCCGAAGAAAAGGAAGTTCCCGAAGTAACTACGGAAGATACAGAAACAGCAGATAATGAAGAAAACACCGAAGATAATACCGAGGCAAACACCGAGGATAATACTAAGGTAAACACCGAGGATGATACTGATGTAAACACCAAGGATAATACCGAGGTAAACACCAAGGATAATACTGATGTAAACACCAAGGATAATACCGAGGTAAACGCTGAGAATGATACTAAGGTAAACACAGAGGATAATACGGAGGATAACAAAAATGGCACAGATTATTGATGGAAAGGCAATTTCCGCAAAGGTTAAGGAAGAAGTAAAAGCAGAGGTTGAACGCGACGGACTGAACGTCGGGCTTGCCGTTGTAATCGTAGGCGACGACCCCGCTTCCAAGGTATATGTAAACAACAAGAAAAAGGCTTGCGAGTTCTGCGGAATAAAGAGCTTTGAGTACGCGCTCCCCGCCGAGACTACCGAGGAACAGCTTCTTGAACTCGTTGATACGCTCAACGCTGACAAGAACGTAAACGGAATTCTGGTTCAGCTTCCTCTCCCCAAGCACCTTGACGAAAAGAAGGTAATCGAGCGTATTTCTCCGATTAAGGACGTTGACGCTTTCCACGAGCAGAATGTCGGCAAGATTATGATTGGAAACTATGCGTTCCTGCCCTGCACTCCCGCAGGCTG
>JBJESC010000045.1:0-5284 GCA_051882615.1 Oscillospiraceae bacterium | reverse complement strand
GGTTTCTATGTCGGGGTGGAGGCAATCGACACGAGCTATCTCGAACGGTTTTTCGGTTCGCACAAGAACAACCTCTACGAGGGGGAGACAGGCGCTTCGCTGACTACATATATGCCCCTTTCCAACCTTACTCAGAAAAAGGGCAAGGACGAGAGCAAGGAGGACGTAAAGCAGCTGATAGACACACTGAACAAAATGCCGCTTGGAGAAAAGGGAGAAATTGAAAGCATTCTCGATGTGGATTCTGTTCTGAGGGTGCTGGCGGTAAATGCGGTGCTCGATAATCGCGACGGATACGGCGGAATGTTCGCGCACAACTATTATCTCTATAACAACAACGGGAAGTTTGTTATGCTTCCGTGGGATATGAACGCGCCGAGAGTAAGCTCATGGACGGATATTGCAACTCCGACAATGGGTGTAGAGGACTATTCGTTTATGAACACGCGTCCGCTTGCCAAGAAGCTTGTTGCGGTTGATGAATACTACGCGATTTATCTTGACTACTGCAAGCAGCTTACGGAGAAGCTTCCCGAATTAAAGGAAAAGGTGCTTCGTGCTTACGAAATGGTTAAGGAGAGCGTTGAAAACGACAAGAACAAGTTCTGCTCGGACTATTTGTTCAACTATCAGTTTCAGGATTACAACGGAAACGGCATAATCTACTTCTTTGATAAGCGGTATACATATCTCAAAGACCGTCTTGCACAGCTTGAGGGCAAGCCCGCTTCTTCCGAAGTACTTAATCCTCCTCCGCCACCGCCTCCTGCTTCCAGCAGCGCAGGTCAGTCGCAGCAGCCCGAGGATGCGGAAGAGCCCCCCGAGGAACAGGCAGGAGGCTCGGAAGATAATCCGACCTCAGAGGAGCCTGCTTCTTCAACCACAGCAAGCTCGACAGAGCAGAGCAATCCCGTTGACATTCCCGCAGGAAACAGCGATTCTCCCGAGTCACCGCCCGCAGCGTAATGGCTTGCTGCCGACAAATTACAACAATTTCAGCCCCGATTGCATAGTCGGGGCTTCAGGCTGTCGATAAAGGCACATCTGCTTCGTCAGCGGATTGTTGGCAGGCACTAAGCCCGGCCTACAATCCGCTTTCTCGCATCTGCACCTTTCTTGACAGCCTGTTTGAATTGTTTTTCGACAACCTACACCCCCGATTGCATAGTCGGGGCTTTGTTTTGTCAAAAAAAGAAAAATATGTGTTGATTTTTTTGTCCATTTGTGCTATAATTATGATGTATAATATTGCAATGGGGGCGATGGCTTGAAATTAGTCAATATCGGGTTCGGAAATGCTGTCAATGCGGACAGAATTGTGGCTGTTGTCAGTCCCGAGGCGGCTCCCGTGAAGCGGATTGTTCAGACAGCCAAGGACGACGGAACGGCTATCGACGCCACCTGCGGGCGAAAAACCCGCTCTGTGATTATCTGCGACAGCGGACATGTGGTTATGAGTGCGCTCCAGCCCGATACCCTGACGGGTAAGCTGGAGGACGAGGAAAATAAACAGGGAAAGAAAAATTGATATTCGGAGGTTACTATGGCATTGCTTTTTGTTGTTTCTGCGCCTGCGGGGTGCGGTAAGGACACAATCCTTAACGAGCTGTTCAAGAAGTGCGATACTGCGGGATATGCGGTTTCGGCTACAACCCGTCCTCCCAGAGAGGGTGAAATTGACGGTGTTCACTATCACTTCCTCACCAAAGATGTTTTTAAAGAGCTGATTGACAGCGGCGAGGTGCTGGAGTACACGGAGTATTGCAATAATTATTACGGAACGCTTAAGAAAAGCGTTGAAAACCTTCTGAATGCCGGTAAGGACGCTGTCCTTAAAATTGAGGTCGAGGGTGCGCTGAATATTAAGAAGCTGTTCCCCGAGGCGTGTCTGGTGTTCATTCTTCCTCCCAGCTGGGAGGAGCTTGAGCGCCGTTTGCGTGGCCGCGGAACGGAAACCGAAGAAGCGATTGTCAAGCGTATTGCTCAGGCGAAGGTTGAAGTTGAAACGGCGGTGAACTACGATTATCTCGTAGTGAACGATAAGCTTGAAACCGCTGTTGACGACCTCCTTGCGGTATTTCGCGCGGAGAAGTGCAGACGCGAAAGATGCAAAGAGCTGTTGGAAAGCTTTAAGTAATGGGCTTTGTGCGTACAGCAAGGGTTGCTGTTGAAAATACTACTTACGCGTTCGATATGCTGTTCTCTTATACGATACCCGATTGTATGGAGGATAAGCTGTCGGCGGGTATGCGCGTTGTCGTGCCGTTCGGGCGCGGGAACAAGAAGCGTATCGGTCTGGTTTTCGCAGTCGAGGACGCGCAGGAAGAAAAGCGGCTGAAATCCGTGGATTTTGTCATAGACGATGCGCCCGTGATTTCCGAGGAGCTGCTGCGTCTGTGCGTGTGGCTTCGTGAGAACACATTCTGCACATACTATGACGCATTCCGCACTATTCTGCCGCCCGGTCTGGGGTATTCCCTCAAAAGGAACGTTGAGCTTTGCGGTGATTTCTGCGGCGAGGTGAGCGAGGAAGAAAGCAGCTTCCTCGGTGAATTGAGAAAAGCGGATAAGCCTACATTCGCCGCGCTTGTTGCGGGAAACGAAAGGACGGTTAAAGCTCTTATTGCAAAGGGGGCTCTTTCCGAGGGCGTTACCGCAAAGCGCAAAATCGGAAACGAGAGCGTGAGTATGCTGAGAGTCTGCGGAGAGTTCGGCGAGGGAGAGAAACCTACCGCAAAACAGAGAGCGGTGGTGGAGTTCCTCGGGGAATGCGAGGCGGCTTCCGTTCAGGAGGTTTGCTACAGCTGCGCGGTGACTTCGGCAGTTGTGAAGCGGCTGGTGGAAAAAGGCATTCTGGAGCAGTACGAGCGGGTGGTTTTTCGTACCGAGTCTAATGACGAAGCAACGGAAAGCCCCGATGATATTGTGTTCTCGCCTAAACAGCAGGTAGTGTTTGACGGAATACTGGAGCTTATGAACTCGCCCGAACCCAAATGCGCGCTGCTGCGCGGCATTACGGGGAGCGGCAAGACCTCGGTGTTTATACGGCTGATTAACGAGGCGGTAAAGCAGGGAAAGAGCGCAATTATGCTCGTTCCCGAAATATCACTTACACCGCAGATGGTGGGAAAGTTCAGGCGGCTTTTCGGCGCTCGGGTGGCGATTATGCACAGCTCGCTGTCTATCGGCGAACGCGCTGACGAGTATCGCAGAATTCGCAGCGGCGACGCGAAAATCGTGGTCGGAACGCGAAGCGCGGTGTTTGCGCCCGTCTCCAATCTCGGAATTGTCGTGATTGACGAGGAGGGCGAGAGTTCTTACAAGTCCGAAAGCTCTCCGCGATACCACGCGCGGGATATTGCAAAGCAGCGTTGTTTTGCACACAATTCGCTGCTGCTGCTGGCGTCCGCTACTCCGTCTCTTGAAAGCTATTACAGCGCGAAGTCGGGAAGATATTCCCTGTTTGAGCTGGACGAGCGCTACAACAACGCGGTTTTGCCCGAGGTATATATTGTCGATATGCAGGAGGAGCGAAAGAACGGAAATACTTCCACGTTTTCTATGCCTCTGCTCAATGAAATCAGCGCTAATCTGGAACGCGGCGAGCAGTCAATACTGCTTCTGAACAGGCGCGGTTATCGCACAAGCGTGCGCTGTCTCGCCTGCGGGAAGCCGCTGGAATGTCCGAATTGTTCGCTCCCGTTGACCTTCCACAGGGCTAACGGCTGTGTGATGTGCCACTACTGCGGCTATTTCAGAAGGCTTGACGCAGTGTGTCCTTCGTGCGGTGGGAGATTTTTCAATATGAAAGGAATGGGTACTCAGCTTGTTGAGGACGAGCTTTCGGAGATGTTTCCCAAGGCGCGTATTCTCCGAATGGACGCGGATACCACTTCCACAAAGCACTCGTTTGAGAGGAGCTTCAAGGCGTTCTTGGACGGGGAATACGATATAATGGTCGGCACTCAGATGATAGCCAAGGGTCTGGATTTCCCGAACGTAACGCTGGTGGGAGTGCTGAAAACCGATAACTCGCTTTATGCCGCGGATTTCCGCGCCTATGAGCGGACGTTCTCGCTTATCACTCAGGTGGTGGGCAGAGCGGGCAGAGCTGGAAAGCAGGGCCGCGCGATGATTCAGACGTTCTCGCCCGAGCATTTCGTGATTAACCTTGCGGCAAGGCAGGACTATCCCACTTTTTACGGCGAGGAAATCGAGCTCAGACGGGCGCAGTTCTACCCGCCGTTCTGCGATATTGCGGTAGCGGGGTTTTCTTCAATCAACGAGGGACGGTGCCGCAATGCGGCGATTAAATTCGCTGATATGCTGATTGAGAACGCCAAGACGTATGGGGGAAAGGTTCCTATGCGTATCTTAGGACCTGCGGCGGCGCACGTTGAAAAGGTAAACGGCAGATACCGCTTCTCGCTGGTTATCAAGTGCAAAAACAACAGGGATTTCAGGAGTATGGCAGAAACCACGCTCAAATCGGCATACGCTGATAAGGACTTTATTGACGTGGCTTTCTATCTTGATATAAACGGAAATTTGGAATGACGGACAACAGTCCGCAAAAGAGGGAGATTATTATGGCACTAAGAGATATAGTTCAGTTTGGAAATGATATTCTGCGAAAGAAATGCAGACCGGTAACCGCGTTTGACGAAAAGCTCGGTTCTTTGCTTGACGATATGGTGGAGACGCTCCATACCAAGGAGGGAGTAGGTCTTGCTGCTCCGCAGGTGGGTATTCTGCGCCGCGCAGTTGTGATTGACCTCAGAGATAAGAAAGCAAGGCAAAAGGATAACAAGGGCGTTGTGGAGCTGATTAACCCCGAAATTCTGGAGACCTCGGGCGTTCAGCAGGGAAACGAGGGCTGTTTGTCCGCTCCCGGAGAGTGGTGCGAGGTTGAAAGACCTGCGCACGTTGTGGTTAAGGCTCAGGACAGAAACGGAAACGAGTTCACCATTACGGGAGAGGGACTGATGGCGCGTGCGCTTTGCCACGAAATCGACCACCTTGACGGAATTCTTTTTACGGACAGAGTGGAGAAAACTATCGCCAAGCGCGATTGAGCATGGATAGGCGGGACGAAAGATGATAAGAGACATTATTGAATTTGGGGATCCTGTTCTTCGGCAAAAATGCGAAGAGGTTAAGGTCTTTGATAAGGAACTCGGCAGGACGCTTGACGATATGTACGAGACAATGATGCAAGCGGAGGGAATAGGTCTTGCCGCGCCTCAAATCGGCATATTAAAGCGAATTGTTGTTATTGATACGG
>JBJESC010000044.1:0-5335 GCA_051882615.1 Oscillospiraceae bacterium | reverse complement strand
GTATCGGTTGGCGACTACTCCACCGAGTTCTGCGGCGGTACGCACCTCACCAACTCTTCACAGGCGGGGCTGTTCAAGATTGTATTCGAGGCTTCCGTTGCAAGTGGCGTAAGACGTATTCAGGCGATTACGGGTATGGCGGTAATGTCGATGCTTTACGACTACAAGGATACCGTTGAAAAGACCTGCGCTGTTCTGAAGGTTCCGAATTCGGACGAGCTTGTTCACCGTGCAGAGAGCCTTGTGGCTGAGCTCCGCGAGAAGGACAAGAAGATTGAGAGTATGGAGCAGTCTGCGGCTAACGCACAGCTGGGAAGCATTCTCAGCAACGTTCCCGAGGTAAACGGCGTTAAGCTGATTACCGCAAATCTGTCGGGAATGGGCGCGGACGGTCTGCGCAAGCTGGGCGACAGCCTTGCGGATAAGTTCGAGTGCTTCGTGGCTGTTCTTGCGGGAACAAACGAGGGCAAGAGCAATATCCTGTGCAAGTGCTCCAAGAGCGCCGTTGCGAAGGGTGCGAATGCGGGAACTCTTGTTCGTGAGATTTCTGCGGTTGCAGGAGGAAAGGGCGGAGGAAAGCCCGACCAGGCTATGGCAGGCGTTTCCGACGCGGCTAAGCTCCCCGACGCACTGGCTGCAGCAGAGGGAATTCTGGCAAAATACGTTAAGTAATCGGCTTTTGGTGAACTTGGGAGAATAAGATGAGAAAGATTTCTGCACTTATCCTTGCTGCGGCAATGCTTCTGACACTTACTGCGTGTGACGGAAACACAACATCGTCCGACGTCGGCGGTCAATCCGATGCAGGCGGTCAGTCGGGTGTGTCAGGTCAATCCACAAGCGGAACGTCCGAAACCTCGGGCGACTCTGCGGACGGTCTTTCCGCTATGCCCGAATGGGATTATGTGTCGCTTGTGCGCGATAATTACGAGAAGTATTTCATTGCCAGCAGTTCTCCCGAGAACGGTTTGCCGAATGTTTCAAATAATCTGATAGTTCCGTCGCTGAAAACCGCAGTTGAGGAGGACAGCCGAATGAAGCCGCTTTTGGAAAAGTTCGTTTCAGAAGCGTCACTCTCCGAGCGGATAAAGCTCACGGACGAAATTCTCAACCTCCTGTGCAAAACCGATGAAATCACCGAGCAGAACAGCGTTTTCAGCCCGAAGAAGCTCGCTATTCTGGAAGGCTTCTGGGGTACGGGAGATGAGTTCCCCGCGCCTACCGCACAACTTACCGCACAGCCGCTTGAGGAGGCGTATAAATTCCTCACCGAGCGCTACTGTATGGCGATGATTGGAAGCGAGGTGCTTCCGTATATCGACTTAATCGGCAGTAAGCGCGACGACAGCGGCAAATATTATCCCGATATGGGAAGCTACAACAAGCAGATTTTCGAGGATTGGAAGAGCGGTAAGCTCACCGAGAAGCAGCTTTTTGATAATGTGCTCTACCTTGCATATTACGGCGTTATGAGGGACAAGGACCTCACGATGCTGGAGGAATTCCGTGAGTATGCGTCGGCGAACGCTCCCGAAGCGCTTGCGGTAATAAATACGGCTGCGAATGAGGCTTCGGACTTGTTTTCGGGAATAAACGATGTAGTAATTGCAAAGGTTACAGTGAATAATCCCGAAAGCGATAATTCCGGCGCTTCCGATACATCGGGCGAGAACGCTCAATCATAAAGGAGTATAGATATGGACTGCATTTTTTGTAAGATAATCGCGGGAGAAATCCCGTCAACCAAGGTATACGAGGACGATGAAATTCTCGCGTTCCGCGACATCAATCCTCAGGCACCCACGCACATTCTCGTAATTCCGAAAAAGCATATTGCGGGAGTTCATGAGATAAACGCAGAGAATTCCGCGATTGTGGCTAAAATTTTTGAGAAGATTGCGGAAATTGCAAAGCGGGAGGGGCTGGAGAACGGGTACCGCGTTGTATCCAACGTCGGCGAGGACGGAGGTCAGACCGTGCCGCACCTTCACTTCCACATTCTCGGCGGCAAGAAGCTCGATGTGAATATGGCTTAATGGCATAACTATGACAGCAAGCGGCAGAATAAGCCTCTTGCTGTTGGTTGTATCGGGGGTATTGCGGAATGTTCCCGAACTACGGAAAGGCGGTGGGCTTGATGGGAAAAATCACGGAAGCGGCGCTGAAGTCTGCGCTTAACGCGGGGAAATTCTCGAATGTATATTTCCTGTACGGCGAGGAGGATTTTCTCACCCAGACCTATACTGACAGAATAATTGACGCGGCTGTGCCCGAGGATAGTCGGGATATGAATTTGGTGGTTTACAGGGAGCTGCCCGAGGATATGCAGGAAATATCCGATTATATGGACAATCTGCCGTTCTTTTCGGACTACAAGTGCGTTCTTATCAAGGATATTGATATAGATTCGATTGATAACGCAAAGCACAAGTCGCTTATTTCAATTGTGGAGAACATTCCCGATACGAGTATTCTGATATTCGCTCAGAAAACCTATCCCGCTGACCTGAAAAAGCTCAAGGCAAAGACGAAAAAGCTGCTTGAAACCTGTGAAGCGGCGGGAGCGTCCTGCGAGTTCAAGTTCCTTTCGCCCGCAAAGCTTGCGGATATGACAGCGGGGAAGTTTAAGAAGCTAGGATGCAGCATTTCACACGATAACGCGGTTTTCTTAGTGGAAGAATGTGCTTCTTCTCTCACAATTCTCCAAACGGAGATTGAAAAGCTGGCGAGCTATAAGGGAAGCGGCGAGGTTACGCGCGAGGATATTGAAAAACTCGTTCCCAAGCGAGTTGTCAGCAACGTGTACAATCTTGCCAAGGAGCTGATTTCGGGGCGGACGGGGAGCGCTTTGCATATTCTGGACGCGCTGTTCGTGCAGAGAACCGACCCGATTGTGATTATGTCGGCGCTGTCGGGGCACTTTGTTGATTTATACCGTGCGCGGCTCGGAATGGACGCGGGCGCGTACTACGAGCAGACAAGCAAGGCGTTTGGCTATCCTCCGAACCGTTCTTTTGCGATGAAGTACGCCTACAATGACGCGCGGTATCTTTCGGCGAAGTATCTGGGCGAGTGTGCTGCAATTCTCTATCGCACAAATAAGCAGCTTAACTCTACCTCGATTAATAAGCGGATACTGCTTGAACGCGCTCTTGCGGAAATTGCAGAAGTAAAAAAGTGAGATAATGATTAAGATAAAACAGGCAATAATAGTGGAGGGAAAGTATGACAAAATCAGGCTGTCCAATCTGGTGGACGCGCTGATTATCCCCACTAACGGATTTGCAATTTATAAAGACAAAGAAACTGCGGAGCTGATTAAGACTCTCGCAAAGAAAACGGGTATAATTATCCTGACAGACAGCGACAGCGCGGGTTTGCAGATTCGCAATGCGCTGCGGAATATCGTCCGCGATGGCGAGGTTATCAACGTCTACATACCCGACATTCACGGCAAGGAGCGCCGCAAGCGCACACCCTCAAAACAGGGCTTGCTGGGGGTTGAGGGTATAGACGACGGAATTCTTCTCAAAGCCTTTGAGAAGGCGGGTGTTTTTGCGGAGAAGTCCTCTGTCACGAAAGAGCCTGTTACCAAGGCGGATTTGGTTGAATGGGGCTTGTCGGGCGGGGCAAATTCCGCCGCATATCGCGCAGAATTGCAGAAAAAGCTCGGTCTGCCCGAACGGCTCTCCGCAAATCTGTTCCTTGAAATTCTCAATGTGATGTATTCGCGGGAAGAATTTTTAAAGCTTTTATCCGAAAACAAAACATAATACAACTACCCCCAAAGGAGACTGTAATGGTATTTTCAAGTCTGACGTTTCTATTGGCGTTCCTTGTAATCACAATGATATTGTATTACATCGTGCCGCATAAGCTGAAAAACGTGGTAATTCTCGCAAGCGGGCTGCTGTTCTACGCGTGGGGCGAGCCGATTTATGTGTTCGCTATGATTTTGAGCACGTTTATCGACTACACTGCGGGACGGATTATCGACAAGTATGACGACAAGCCTAAGGTGCGGCTTGTCTGCCTTATCGTGTCGCTGGTTATGAATCTGGGACTGCTGGGAGTGTTTAAGTATTCGGGATTTCTTATCGAGTCGGTCAACGAGTGGTTCGGCTGGTCGATTAAAAATCCGAAGCTCCCGCTGCCTATCGGAATCAGCTTCTTCACCTTCCAGTCAATGAGCTACACCATCGACCTGTACCGCCGCAAAATCAAGGTGCAGAAGAATGCGGCAAGCTTTATGGCGTTCGTAACGCTGTTCCCGCAGATTGTCGCAGGTCCTATCGTTCGTTACGAGGACGTTCAGAATGAAATCGACGACCGCAAAATCACCGAGCCAATGATAGCGGGCGGTATCTCCCGCTTTATCACGGGACTTGGTAAGAAAGTCCTGATTGCGGATAATATCGGACTGCTGTGGACGCAGATTAAGGGCATTGAATTTACGGAGCTGTCGGCGGTTTCGGCATGGCTGGGAATTCTCGCGTTTACGTTCCAGATTTACTTCGACTTCTCGGGTTATTCCGATATGGCAATTGGTCTGGGCAAGATGATGGGCTTTACTTTCCCCGAAAACTTCGACTATCCGTATATGTCAAAGAGCATTTCCGAGTTCTGGAGACGCTGGCACATGACTCTCGGTAACTGGTTCAAGAGCTATGTTTACTTCCCGCTCGGCGGAAGCCGCAAGGGAACTGCACGCACGATTATCAACCTGCTTATCGTATGGACGATAACAGGCATCTGGCACGGAGCGGCTTGGAACTTTATGCTCTGGGGCGCGTATTTCGGAGTGCTGATTGTGCTTGAAAAGCTGTTCCTCGGGAAAATACTCGAAAAACTCCCGAGTTTCTTCAGCTGGCTGTATACCTTTGTTCTGGTAGTGTTCGGCTGGGTAATGTTCGACGCGGTAGACCAGTCCACGCTCTCCTTCGGCGGCGTGTTCAATCAGGTGTTCACCTATATCGGAGCAATGTTCGGCGCAAACGGAGTGTTCATCGACGATTTGGCGATGAACTCAATCGTAAACTATGGCATTATCTTTGCGGTTGCGATTTTCGGCTCGTCAAATGCGCTGAAGAATATCTGCGACAAAATCAAGGAAAAAGCACCGAAGTTTATTATGTACGGGTACCCCGTGGTTCAGATGTGCGTAATGCTTGCTTCCGTAGCGTTCATTACCACTTCAAGCTACCACCCGTTCTTGTATTTCAATTTCTGAGGAGGGAAAGCAGTGAAATTTAAAATGACTCCCGATAAGCTGATGATAGCGCTGTTTTCTGCAGTGCTTCTCATCCTTGCCTGCGTGAATCTTTCCGCACAGGAA
>JBJESC010000043.1:0-5336 GCA_051882615.1 Oscillospiraceae bacterium | reverse complement strand
GATTGAGAAAAGTGCGCTCGAAAAGCTCCGAGCGAGGTTTGAACGTATTTAGATAACGACAAAAAATCCCCGAAAAGTCGCTTTAAAATGCGGCTTTGCATAATGACTTCGCTAAAAATCCAGCTGAACCGTTTTTGTGGTTTAGCGGGATATTTTATTCAAACGCTTTTCGGTTCTTTTTCTTATAGTAGAAGAATGCGATGAAGCTCATTATAATTTGTACGATAGTTGAGCATGGCGTCGAAAGCCCGATAAGGAACAGCGAGCCGTTCCCGAAATGCTGCATAACGAATGCCACGGGAATACGCACCAAAAACGCACCGCAAATTCCCTGAACCATAACGAATTTAGTTCGCTGCATACCGTTGTAGTAGCCGATAAAGCAGAACAGAAAGCATGTGAGCAGGCAGTCGATAGCGTAGGCTTTCAGATAACTCCACGCATTCGCCACCGCCTCAACGTTCTTTGAGAAAATCCCCGCCAGCAAGTCCCCACGGAAGAAAGTCAACGCAAACATTATCGCACCGAACGCGAACGAAACCGCAATTCCGCTCTTGAGTGCTTTGTCGGCACGTTCAGGCTTGCCCGCACCGAGGTTTTGCGCGACAAATGATGACATCGACTGCATAAAAGCACTCGGCACCAGCATAATAAACGCGCATACTTTTTCCGCTACGCCTACACCCGCCGACTGCGACAGCCCGAGGTTATTCACAATTGCCAGCAGTACGAGGAACGAGATTCCCACGAGGAAATCCTGCAAGGCAACAGGTGTGCCGATTGTGGCAATCTTCCTCGCAAAGAAACTGTTGAACTTTACATCTTTTCGGCTGAACTTAAACGGTAGTTTCGCTTTGCGAATGATGAAAAGAGAGATTATAACGCTTATAAGCTGAGCGATTACGGTAGCAATAGCCGCACCCTCGGCACCCATATTAAATCCCGCCACGAAAACCAAGTCGCCGATTATGTTGAATACGCACGCGATACCCACCGCAATCAGCGGAGTTCTCGAGTCACCGAGTCCACGGAAAATACTGCCGAGCAGATTGTATGCCGTAATTACGATAAATCCGCCGCCGCAGATGCGTATGTAATTTACGGTGATATCGAATGCCTCGGCGGGTGCCTACATCACAATCGCCAGCGGATTTGCGGCTGCTACGCCAATTATGGTGAATACAACGCCTATTCCCGCAAAAATGAGAAGTCCTGTGCCGATAGTCTGAGCGGCTTCATCGGGGCGGTGTTCGCCTATTTTCTGACCGACTGCGACGGTTATTCCCATTGCAAAGCTCACAATCAAGTTGGTGAGCGTGTGCATAATCTGTGAGCCTGTGGAAACCGCTGATACGTCTGCGTTCGTGCTGAATTGACCTACAACCAGTAAGTCCACCGCACCATACATCGCCTGCAGGAACATTGCAAACAGTACGGGCAGCATAAATTTCAGCAGCTTTGGCAGTATCGCACCGCTCGTGAAATCATTGTTTTTCATTTTCTCCTCCAATAAAAAATCCGGATAAAGCCACACCAATGAATGTGGCCTTATCCGGCTGATGTTTTGCCCTCCGAACCAGCGTTACTATTGTATCACAATTTTGGTGGTTTGTCAAGGGACTGTGACAGGAAAAGATTTGTCCAAAAAAGGGGTAGGAATCAGAGAGTGAAATACAATATGAAAAACGTAAATCTTATGCCGCCTTATCTCAAATCTGCCGATAATCTAACATCAATATGCCCCGTGCATTCGGGCTTTTTTTATTTATCGACATTTTGGCAGATAGAAAGTTACTTGGGAAAATATAAATGATTTCGCCTTAAAAACTTATATTTAAATCAATATTTTTATATAAAATTCATATTTTTCTTGACTTACCTCTCGTTTTGTGGTATAATATTAGCAAAATCAGTATAAACTTTATGCGAAAGGAATGATAGAATGAAGCGCAAAATAACACAACAGCTTATCCAATGGAAAAACTCGCCTTCCAGAAAACCGCTTATTCTGAACGGCGCAAGACAGGTTGGGAAAACCTTTATTCTTCGGGAATTTGGCAGAGAACACTACAATAATACGGTTTATGTAAATCTCGAAAGCAATGGTGCTGTCGCTTCTATGTTCAATGCCGATATATCACCATCAAAGCTGATAAAGTATCTTGAAGCGGAAACAGGGGAGAGAATACTGCCGAATGATACCCTCGTGATCCTCGATGAAATACAGTCCTGCGAGCGTGCTGTGACTTCGCTCAAATATTTCTGCGAGGAAGCTTCGGAATACCATATCGCAGCAGCCGGGAGTTTGCTTGGTGTTGCGATAAACAGAAATCATACGTCATTTCCTGTAGGTAAGGTGAATGTGCTGCGGCTTTATCCTCTTGATTTTGAGGAATTTCTTGAGGCTACGGGAAATGAACTCCTTATTGATGAGATAACCAACTGCTATGATAAAATGTCTCCTATGAATGAAGCATTACATCAGAAAGCACTTGGCTTGTACCATGACTACCTTATTGTCGGAGGAATGCCCGAAGCGGTCAAGGTGTTTATTGAAACAAATTCCTATATTGATTCGGGACTTGTTCAGAGGAGCATCATTGATAACTACACAGCTGATATGGCGAAATACGCAAGTAATTCCGAGGCGGTAAAAATACGCGCTTGCTATAATTCAATCCCCGCACAGCTTGCAAAGGACAACAAAAAGTTTCAGTATAAGGTTGTCCAAAAGGGCGGTACGTCAACTATTTTCGGAGCATCTCTTGAGTGGCTGAAACAAGCAGGCGTAACGCTTGAATGTCAGCGCGTGGAGCAGGGAACACAACCTCTGCCCGTTTATGCCGACCAGACATCGTTCAAGATATATATGTCGGACGTGGGACTGCTTGTAAACAAATCCCGGATGTCGGTGAACACCATAATTACGGGTGAAGCTAATATTTTTATGGGAGCAGTGACCGAAAATTACATTGCTCAACAACTTGCAGCTAAGAATTATCCACTGTACTCCTGGACAACATCTAATTCCCAAGCGGAGCTTGACTTTGTCCTGCAAAAAGAAGATAAGATATATGCGATTGAGGTAAAAAAGGGAGAGCACGTCCGTTCAAGAAGCCTGAGTGTTTTCAGGCAGAAATTTTCTCCGGATTATGCAATAAGATTTTCGCAGAAGAATTTTGGATGCACCGAAGATGTGATTTCCATACCGCTTTATGCGGCATTTCTGATTTGATTCTTACAAGGGATTATTCATTGTTTAATCGCCTTAATCGTATATTTTTGCACTGTCTGTATAGATTTGTCCGGATTTTCGGCTCTGGTGTGGTTGTAAATCTTTGGCTTTAATTATTAAGCGTTTTGTGTTATAATTAAGACAAAGCTGCACAGTAAGCGTGGTGCAATGTGTTGTGAGATTTTTGATAAGTGCAAGGAGAATACGAAGATGTCTGAATTAAGATTATATTTGAAAGTCAAACTATTTGTTCGGATATATCGGACTTGCCGGATTTCTCAGATAATGTTCCCATAAAAATATCCCCGAGCTTCTATCTTTCAGAAGCTCGGGGTGAATTTTATCAGATAAACATTGTAAGATAGTGGGGGAGAGTAATTTTCTTCTCCCTTTCGCCGATGTTTCCACTTATCAGTTTGAAGGCAACCGAGGGTGAGAAATCCTCAATAAATTGATTTAAAGATTTCGTTGCAGTGTTGCCTGCCTTAACCTCAATCGGTACTACCTCTCCGTTTCTTTCAATTACGAACTCAAGCTCGGAATTGTCGTTTGGCTTGTAGTAATGAAGCGAATAAGAATTTTTAACAAGTGTTTGTGCAACGAAGTTTTCAAAAATTCCACCTTTGGCAAAGCCTTTTAAGTTGCCGTTCAAGAGCGCTTGCTTTGTTGCAAAACCGTAAAGTGCGAGGAGAAGTCCTGTATCATTCATATATACTTTAAACTCGGTGTCCTTTTCATAAGCTTTAAGAGGAAGTATAGGTGTTGTTAAATTATAACAAATATACGCCATATTTGCATCACACAGCCATTGGATGCTGTCGCCGAATTTTCGTGCTGTCGCTTTGCTTTCAACTTCGGAATACTTGAATTTCTTGTTTTCCTTGGCGAGTTGTCTTGGAATACTGTCATAGCATTTCCGTACCTTGACCTTTTCGGCACCTTTAGCGTGTTGCGAAATATCATCAGCATAGGACGCAAGAATTTTGTCCTGTATTTCCTGGACGCGTGTGAAATCCTTATGTTCCATGAAATCAGCCACGACCTCGGGCATTCCACCTACAACAAGATATTCCTTCAAAATCGTCTCAAATTTCTCGTTTAACTCAAACGGTATCTTTTCTTTTGAATTATAGAATTCTTTCAGGTAGTCAATGGTATCCGAATCGTATCCGTAAGCCCACAAAAATTCCTCAAAGTCCAGCGAGTACATCATTAAAGGCTTTTCATATCCTACAGGAACCGACTCGACTTCCTTAACCTCTTTATCATCGTCCTTGCCGTATGCAAGTCCCAAAAGTGAACCCGACGCTATTACATCGTATTTTGCGTCTTCTGCCAAAAACTTCAGTGCAGTTCTTGCATTTGCACATTTCTGAATTTCATCAAGGAAGATAAGCGTCTTGCCGGGGATTAGTTTTACTCCCGGAATGTTCGCTGTAATACGCTTGTAGATTTCTTCGGCAGACTTGTCGCCCTCGAAAATAACTTTAAGACTGCTTTGCATATGAAAGTTGATTTCAACAAAGCTTTCGTATTCTGCCTTTGCAAACTCTCGTACAAGAAACGTTTTTCCGACCTGTCTTGCACCTTTTATCATCAGGCATTCTTTGACTTTTGTGTTTTTCCACTTGAGCAGTTGCTCGTACATCTTTCTTTTAAGCATAGTATCCCCCGCTTTCACTCTAATTCTACCATATTTTTAGCGAAAAATCAAGTGTTATGCATAGAAATGGGTAATAAAAATTTTGAAAAATACATATTTTCGGGTATTGTATTTGAGATTTTTGACATATTTTCGGATATTTGCGTGCGTTTTGTATATGTTAAATGCCATTATCCGGAAATATTAAGGGGTGGATCTTTGCAGGTTTTGGTTGAAATTTTCATTTGTTTGTGATATAATAAACGCAGAGCGTTTATTATATATGTCCACGCACATTCGTTCGCTAACGCTCACTCCGTGCGGTTATGGACAATTATATCATAAATTCCGGCGAATTTATGATATAATATTGGTAAGGTTAAATCGAAATTTAGTGGAGGATTTGTCATGGCTTTTGATTTTAAAAAAGAGTATAAAGAGTTTTATATGCCCAAGGAC
>JBJESC010000042.1:0-5344 GCA_051882615.1 Oscillospiraceae bacterium | reverse complement strand
TTGTGTAATGCGGGTTATATAACTCCGGCGCCGTGCGTTCCCGCCTGCACGCCGTGGGCACCCGGTTCTCCGACGGTGATAGTCGGGGGAAAGCCTGCTCTGAATATTACCAGCAAGTGTGCGTGCAGCTACGGCGGGGTGATATCTGTCACAATGACGCCTGCCACAACTATCCAGATACCATGACGATGGGGGAGATGACTTGCTGATGGGAAAACAAAAATTTCTGCTGGCGCTGTTGATGAGTACGCTCATTCTTTTTGCGGCACAGCGTACATATATAGCAAAGACCGATACTCTTGACAGCATATACAGCGACATCATATTCACTCAGATAGCGGTTGAAACTCAGCAGTACACCCGCCAGATAGAATATGGACTTGAGAACGGTAAAAGTCTCGAGAATTTCTATAATATACAGACCATTCTGTCAAGCGTAAAGCGATGCTACTCATATATTGACGCTGCATATATCGTGTCCGGTGATTATCGTCTGCTTTATTCCGGCAACGACAATGCGGGTGAAAGTATTTCGGCGATAAGTGTCGGCGCGTTCAATGACGGAGCGGTATACTCGGTTTACAGCGAGTCAGGCAGATACATTCTTACTATGCCGATATTCGGTAAGAGCAGCGTGATAAGCGGATATCTGGTGCTCAGTATAGAGGGAGGGGCAATTAATAACACCCTTTCCGCGATATACAGCGAGTACATTATACAGGCGGTAATAATTGCGCTGTTAGCCGCGATGCTTGGCTTAATAGCGATGATACATCTGTGCAGGAACAAGGACACCCTGTTCCGCAGTTGCTTTGGTGTGATAACGGGGACTGTATGCACTTATATTGCGGTGGATGGCATAATATCCACATATAAGCTGCTTATGACCATAGAAAGCATAATACAGCAGTCTATCTCAAAGATAACGCTTTCGCTTCAGAACGACCTCGACACGGTTCAGCAGAAGGGTGTTGCCATAGGAAAGATAGTTGATTTTAACAGTTGGCTTCTCGAAAGCGGAAAAAGCATTCCATTCATTGAAAATATAACATACGACAGGAACTACAAAATAACCGCCGCTATATCTCAGGATTATATCGTGACTCAGATATGGCGGTATGCGGTGGTGATACTTGTGCTGCTTTTGATTTTTGCCGCTTCGGGAATAGCACTGCACTTTATAATAGGGTGGGTGGAAAAATATTTTACAAGAAGGAACAAGAATAATGCAAAAGAACAACTTGCAGAATTCAGAACTGCTTGAACTGTTAAACAAGCAGCGAAGAAAAAATTCATTCCTTATTAACACGCTGGAATCCGTTGAGGTGGACGAAGCTGTTACATATGGCGGTTCCGCCGCCGTCCATCAGAAGGAAACAGGCTATTGGCTGTTCGGTATAGATGCTCCCGGTGAATTCAAGAAGCTGTGCAAGCTGCTCAAAAAACCGCTTGAAACATTCTATGTCAACGACTGCACGCTATTCAGTGAGGTACTTGATATCTTTCCGCAGGCGAAGACGCAGGCATATCTGCAATATGTGCTGGAATCGGACGGATTTACTCCCGACCCTTCGGCGGTGAATTCCGAAATAGAAGTGGTACGGCTGGACAAGAGCTGGACGGAGTTTATTCTGACGCTGTATCACAATCCGGAGTTTGCCAATAAGAGGTATATAGACCGGTGCATTGAGCTTAATTCCGGCTTCGGAGCATTGTGGAACGGCAGGAAAGTCGGTTACGTCACGGTACATCTTGATGGAGAGATAGGCTCAATGGTTATCTCGGAGTATGCGAGGGGGCGGGGAGTAGGAAGGACGCTTATGCAGCACATCACTCCGGAATACACGCATCGTGCAAGCATAGGCTGCGGCTTTGTGCTGCCTGACAACACGGCGTCAAAGCGCATGATGGAGAATTCCTGCTTCAGCACTCTGGACAGAAATATTATATGGGTATATCATCAATGACCTGTTATAAATAGAAAGGAGAAAAAATGAAAATTCAGAAAATTCTCAAAACGTTCCTGATGATTGTAGTTTCAGTTACGTTATGCTTTACCATCACAGGCTGCGATAATGAGATTGGCGGACAAGATAAGATTATCGGAGTAACACAGCCGGGCGCAGATGATGGTGGAAGCGTCACCCGTGCATACAAGCCGATAAAAAAGGCGGACGGAAGCAAGTTCAAGATGGCGTATGTGGATATCGACCCGTATAACGAAACCTTCCGTATGCTTTTCTATGTGATAGAGAGTCTTAAGGACGATGGGTGGCTGACCTACGATGAGCTTCCCTACGATCCCGAGACCGACGCGGATTCGCTGGCACTTATGAACTGGCTGGCAGACAATGCCGAGAGTGAGTACATAGAGTTCGACAAGACTGCGTTTTATTACACTACGGTAAGTACTGAGGAGGAAATATACGAGAGTCTTAAACAACATATCGAGGTGGATAATGACATCGACCTGATATTCTCCATGGGCACGTCGCCCTCCAAAATGCTTCAGAAGTTCAACTTTGACGTTCCGCTGCTGATGTACGGAGTATCCGATCCGATAGGCTCCGGACTGATAAAGTCAGCCGAAGATTCCGGAGATGACAGATACTGGGCGCACGTTGATTCCTCCGCTTATGCAAGACAGATGCAGTACTACTACGAAACCTTTGAGTTCAAGAACATCGGCTCTGTATATGGGGACGAGGTAGTCTGCGCGCTTCCGGACTACCGCAGCATTGCAGAAAAGAACGGTTTCAATATAACGGAATACCAACTCCGCAAGGATTCTTTTGAGTCAGATGAGGAATATTATGCGGAGCTCGCGAAGATATACAGAAAGATGATAAACGAGGACAAGGTGGACGCCTATATCCTCAACACCAACGTTATTACCGAAACGGAAACAGCAAAACAGATGCTGCAGGTGTTCTTTGACGCAAAGATACCGGTATTTGCACAGGTCGGCTCAGCGTATGTAAAGAGCGGAGCGGCACTGCTTATTGTTGACCCCCGTGACGCAGTGGGAACAGGCCCCTTCGTGTCAAACATCATAGGCTCTGTATTCAACGGCTCCAAGCCGGGGGAGCTTGAGCAGGAGTATATAAGCTCACCATATCTTACCCTTAACCTTGATGTGGCTAATCAGATAGATTACAAGCCTTCGTTTGAGATGCTGATTGCTTGTGAAAAGATAATCTGTACGCAATAAAGTGGGGGTAAAATAAATGAGCGTCGAACAAAGAAAAACCAGTAAAAAAATATCAATACTATGCGTATTCTCGGTGTTTATCGCTATCGCCATGTCGTTTGTATCGTGGCTTATATACGCAGTATTCGAGGAGAACTATCGCGACATCAAGCGGCAGTATTATTCAGTTGTATCCCACCAGATAGTAGAGGACATTGAGAACTCATTAAAGAACGGAAAGCAGATAGAGCGTTTCTACGGTATGGATAATGTGCTGAACGATATGCTGGAGCTTATCAGTACGGATAAAATACCCATACAGACTGCTATTACCGATATATCGGGAAATGTTTTGTACTCGTCCTTCGGCACGTCGGATAAGCTGGCGGAGTACAACGCGCTTATCGCGGACGAACATATTCAGGACAACATTACCTTTGGAGAGGGTGCAACCGACTACAAGACGGTCAGTGCGCTGGAGTATGAGTTCATGATACAACCGGTGTATGATACGGATTCCACGCAGAACGGTGCGTTGCTGCTGTTTTATAAGACTGACGACATTTCTAAAGAGCTTGCTCCTCAGAAGCAGAGCAGTAATGTTGCAACCGCCATGTGTATAGGCGTAACGGTGCTTGTTCTTGTTATCTACTTCCTGTTCCTGCCACGCAAAATCGGCGAGAGCGACCTTGAAGAATCCGAGGTAGAGGCTTACGCGAGAAAGAGCAAAGAGAACAAGCTGATGTTCGTTATACCCACCATTGCCATTATGATAGGACTTCTGGTGCAGTGCCTGATGTCCTATAATGAGTATCAGAAGCGCTACAAGGACGTTATGTTCGAGGGTGCGACGGGTATTTCGGAGTATATCGGCGGCATCGTGGATGACCTCAACAGCAAGAATGTCCCCTATGAGAGCATGAACGGTCTTGACACCTATCTCGCAGATAAGGTCGGCAATTCTCCGCTGCTGTGGAATATCAGCGTGGTTAAGGTTTACGCTGATACCTCCGACCTGCTCTCCCGAACCAGCGAATACAACGTATCGCTGCCGATAGGTTCCCAGGACGGGCAGCAGATGCACATCAACATCGAAATATCCAAGGAATACATCGACAGCAAGATGATGAATATGCTGCTGGTATTCGCAGTATCCTTCGCTGTTGCGCTGATAATGATTTTCGAGCTGCTGAAGCTTCCCGACGCTATATTTGAAAGACTTTCCAAGACCTTCAAGACTACAAAGAAGCAGCAGTCCGGTATTGTATCTCCGATGCTTCGATTGGGTTCGTTTATCGCATACACCGGTATGTACGTTGCCATACCGTATTCAAGTGCGCTTATTCTGCAATGGAATAAAACTATATTTGGCCTGCCGGTAAGCTTCCTTGCTTCCATACCGATGACGGCGGAGCTTCTCGCTACTATGATGTGCTCGCTGTTCTGCCTGCCGCTATACCGTAAAATGAACCTCAAGCTGCTGTTCGTAATATCCGCTGCAATATCTGCTGTGGCGAACGTGATGTGCTTCGCCGCGAACTCCCCTGAGCAGCTTATCATTTTCAGATTCCTTTCCGGTATCGGATTTGCGGGTATCAAGTACTCGTTTAACAGCTTCGTTTCTCTTGGCTCTCTTTCGGAGAAGGACACTACCAACAATCTTGCTTCCCTTAATGCGGGATTGCTTGGCGGAATAACCTGTGGTGGAACGCTGGGCGCTATCATCGCCGGCTCCATCAGTGTACAGATGTCCTACTTCATTGCCGGCATATTCATGGTTGCTTTTGCACTGATAGTTATGCTGCTCGGCCCGTGGAAGCTGTTCAGCGAGGCAAACACCCAAAACAATACGGCAAAGAGCGGGAAGACAAATTCGTTCAAGCTGGTGTTCACTCCCTCCATGCTGAGATATATGCTGATGGTGGCACTTCCGATGAACTTCGGTCTGATGTTCGTAGTTGCGTTCTTCCCGAGCTATGTAGGCTCTCTGGGGCTTCCCGATGTGACCACCTCTTACGGCTACCTGCTGAACGGTCTTGTTGGTATCTACATCGGACCGGTGCTGCTTAAGTCGCTGTCATCTAAGATTGGTCGCACTCCCCCAGCGTTCTGCAACGCTTCAGCACGGGCTGCATATTCTTAGCCATAACGCAA
>JBJESC010000041.1:0-5417 GCA_051882615.1 Oscillospiraceae bacterium | reverse complement strand
GCGTGGAGCGCTCTACGCTGTTGATATAGGTCTGAACGCCGTTTGACAGCGAGAGGATAAGCGCGATACCGATTATACCGATACTGCCCGCAAACGAGGTGAGGAACGTTCTGCCTTTCTTGGTGAGAAGATTGTTTCTCGACAGCGCAAGCGCGGTGAGAAAGGACATCTTCGTTTTCTTGGAGGTGTCGGGGGATTTGGTTTTTTCCTCGGCTTCTTCCTTGCCGTCAAACGGATTGGAGTCGCTCTTGATTTCGCCGTCCACGAGCCTTACAATACGGGTTGCGTAGTCGTTGGCAAGGTCGGGGTTGTGGGTTACCATAATAACCAGTCTGTCCTTGGCGATTTCCTTGATAAGCTCCATAATCTGAACGGAGGTCTCGGTGTCAAGTGCGCCTGTCGGCTCGTCCGCAAGGAGAATATCGGGGTCGTTTACGAGCGCACGGGCAATTGCTACACGCTGCATCTGACCGCCCGACATCTGGTTGGGGCGCTTGTGCATCTGGTCGCCGAGTCCCACCTTGGCGAGAGCCTCTGCGGCACGCTTTCTGCGCTCGTTCTTGGAAATGCCCGACAGGGTAAGCGCGAGTTCCACGTTTGCCAGAACCGTCTGGTGGGGGATAAGGTTGTAGCTCTGGAAGATGAAGCCAACCGAGTGGTTTCTGTATGTATCCCAATCGCGGGACTTGTACTGCTTGGTGGAGCGGCCGTTGATTATCAGGTCGCCGTCGGTGTAGTGGTCGAGACCGCCGATAATGTTGAGCAGCGTTGTCTTTCCGCAGCCCGAATGACCGAGAATTGCCACCAGCTCGCACTTGCGGAAGGCGATTGAAACTCCGCGCAGCGCGTGAACCGTACTGCCTGCCGTTTCATAATCCTTGACAATATTTTTGATTTCCAGCAAAGAAAAACCCTCTTTCTATACACATATTAAAATTATTCCTGATATTACTGTTATACAGAGAATTTTACCCCTATTATATTAGTTTGTCAAGAATATCAATTCACTTTTGGCATTTTGCATAAAAAATTCTCAACTGCGAAGAATATAATAGGTGATGGTTATGAAAAAAAGCGCTGTTGTTTTTGAAATTTCGTCCTTGGTTTGGGGGATTTCCCTTCTTGGGGTAATATGGATTTTCCCGAAAGCGTGGTTTTTCATTCTTGTTGTCGGCGCGGCGCTTTGGGGGTGGTGGGGAGCGTATTTCAAGTCGGTTTCGTATGAAATCAGGGAGGATAATCTTTGGATTTCAAGCGGAATTCTGTTCAAGAAAGAGCGGTTTCTTCCTTTCGGAGAAATCCTGATGACTAAACGAGCGGCAGCAGCGGGAAAGACGCTTTTCACGGTTGCGTATTTTTCGGGAGGGCGGGTTGTTCTGTTCGCGGACTTGCCTCTTCGACAATAACAGACCTCCGCGATATAAACGGAGGTCTGCGTTATATTGCGATACGGAGGAAAATAAGCCAAGCGCGTCAGTCCGGATAATCTCCGTGATAGTCCCTGACTGAATCGGGAAGAAAGTCGTACATATCGCTGTAGCTGTCGTATTCGTATTCCGACAAAGCGGCGGTGGGAATAAGTCCCGTGCAGTCTGTTCCGCTTGATACATTCATTCTGTCGCCTGCAATTTCGTCCCGATATTCATCATCGGGTACGGGATATGGGTACATTTTATCAGCTCCTTTCGCTTTTCGGGTACTGTAATACTATTCCCCGAAATCGGTGCGCTAAACGAGTAATTTTTTTGCTCTCCGAATGGAAGAAACCTGTTCTAAAGGCAATATCGTCTTCTAATTGAAAATAGATGTTGACAAATGCTTGCTGATGTAGTATAATATATATGTATATTTTTTGCATTTGACAAGCTGAACAAGAAAGGTAATATAAAATGGGAATTATTAAATCAATTTTCGGAACGTATTCATCAAGAGAGTTGAAGCGTATCGAGCCGATAAAGCAGGCTGTTCTTGACCTTGAGCCCAAATATCAGGCTATGGACGATAAGGAGCTTAAGGCGCAGACCGCTATCCTCAAAGGACGCCTTGCGAACGGCGAAACGCTTGACGATATTCTTCCCGACGCATTTGCGGTATGCCGTGAGGCTTCTTCGCGCGTTATCGGAATTAAGCACTATCCCGTGCAGATTATCGGCGGAATTGTTCTTCATCAGGGACGTATCGCCGAGATGAGAACGGGCGAGGGTAAGACCTTCGTTGCCACTCTGCCCGCGTATCTTAACGCTTTGACAGGCAAGGGAGTTCATATCGTAACGGTAAACGACTACCTCGCAAAGCGCGACAGCGAGTGGATGAGCAAGGTTCACCGCTTCCTCGGTCTGACTGTCGGACTGATTACTCACGGACTTAACAATGACGAGCGCCGCGCCGCTTATGCCTGCGATATTACCTATGCTACCAACAACGAGCTGGGCTTTGACTATCTGCGCGATAATATGTGCATTTACAAGAAGGATTTGGTTCAGCGCGACCCGAATTTCGCTATTGTGGACGAGGTGGACAGTATCCTTATCGATGAAGCGAGAACTCCTCTGATTATCTCCGGTCAGGGCGATAAGTCCACCGACCTTTACGAAAAGGCGGACAAGTTTGCAAAGACTCTGAAGATTGACAAGGTTGCCGAGCTTGACGATAAGGAAGAATACGAGGACAAGTTCGAGGGCGATGTAATCATCGACGAAAAGGCTAAGACCTGTAACCTGCTTCCCAACGGTGTTGCAAAGGCGGAAAAGTACTTCAATGTCGAGAACCTTATGGATCCCGAGAACACCACTCTTCTCCACCATATCAATCAGGCAATCCGCGCTAACGGCATTATGAAGCGCGATGTTGACTATGTTGTTCGTCCCGCGGAAAAAGGCCCCGGCGAGGAAGTGGTAATCGTTGACGAGTTTACCGGACGTCTGATGTTCGGACGCCGTTATAATCAGGGACTTCATCAGGCGATTGAGGCTAAGGAGGGCGTTAAGGTTCAGCACGAGAGCAAGACGCTCGCTACTATCACCTTCCAGAACTTCTTCCGTCTTTACAAGAAGCTCTCGGGTATGACCGGTACGGCAATGACCGAGGAAAGCGAGTTCCGTTCGATTTATTCTCTGGACGTAATCGAAATTCCCACCAACAAGCCCGTTATACGTGTTGACAATCACGATAAGGTATACAAGAATATTCAGGGTAAGCTCAGAGCCGTGTGCGATCAGGTTGAGGAGTGCCACAAGAAGGGACAGCCCGTGCTTGTAGGTACGGTTACGATTGAGAAGTCGGAGCAACTTTCCAAGATGCTCAAGGCTCGCGGAATAAAGCACGAGGTGCTTAACGCGAAGAACCACGAGCGCGAAGCGGAAATCGTCGCTCAGGCGGGTAAGAAGAACGCGGTTACCATTGCGACAAATATGGCGGGACGCGGAACGGATATTATGCTCGGCGGTAATGCGGAATATCTCGCACTTGCCGAGATGCGCAGACTCGGTTATTCCGAGGAGCTTATCCGCGAGGCGACAGGCTTTGCGGAAACCGATGACGAAGCAATTATCGAGGCTCGCAACAAGTATCAGGAGCTCAACAAGAAGTATGATGACGAGATTGCTCCCGAGGCGGAGGAGGTTCGTGAAATCGGCGGCTTGTACATTATCGGTACGGAGCGCCACGAATCCCGCCGTATCGACAATCAGCTGCGCGGACGTGCGGGACGTCAGGGCGACCCCGGCGAGAGCTGTTTCTATATCTCGCTTGAGGATGACTTGATGAGATTGTTCGGCGGCGAGCGAGTTCAGAAGTTTATGGAAACAATGAACTTCGACGAGGACATTCCGCTTGAAATCGGATTTCTTTCCAAGGCGATTGAGTCCGCTCAGATGAAGATTGAGGGCAACAACTTCGCTGCCAGAAAGCACGTTCTGGACTTCGACGATGTTATGTCCCAGATGCGTGAGACTATCTACACTCAGAGAAGAAAGGTGCTTGACGGAGAGGATATTCACGATAATATTCTCCAGATGCAGGCACAGGATATTGAGGAAACAGTCAAGACCTACTGCTCGGATTCCGTTGCGGATAACTGGAATTTGGAGGGACTTCGCAGTCAGTACCTTAATCTGTACCTTATGCAGACGGATTTGCGCTATACCGTTGACGATTTGAATGATATTTCCGTTAAGGACATCATCAACTTCATCAAGGAGCGCGGAAAGCTGATGATAAAGCTTCGCGAAGAGGAAATCGGAGCGGAAAACCTCCGCGAGGTGGAGCGCGTATGCCTGCTCAAAACGGTTGACAAGCACTGGATGGATCACATCGACGCTATGGACGAGCTCAAGCAGGGTATCGGTCTGCGCGGATACGCTCAGAGAAACCCCGTTGACGAGTATCGTTTCGAGGGCTTCAATATGTTCGACGAGATGATAGCGGCAATCCGCGAGGAAACTGTTCGTGCGGCGCTGACTATTCCCGTAAGAATGAATATGCCTATCCAGAGAGTTCAGGTTATGAATCCCGACGCTCCCAATGCGGGAAATAAGGTTCCCTATCGCTCGGCAGAGCGCGCGGCTAAAAAGGCTAAGAAGAAAAAGTAAGCTTTTGTAAAAAAATTTAAATCCCCCCTTGACAATGGGGGGATTTTGTGTTATAATATCCTTTGTTGATGTAAAGCGTTTTTGGTTTATACCTCAAAAGGAGTTTACAGCAGGTATGAAGGACAATATGACGATTTTGTACGATATATACGGAGAACTCCTTTCAAAGAGTCAGCGCGAGGTGCTGGATTTGAGGTACAATTCCGACCTGTCAATCGCCGAGATTGCCGAGGAGCTTGGCGGAATTTCACGTCCCGCCGTAAACAACGCCAGAAAAAAGGGCGAGGACAGACTGCTTGAGCTTGAAGAAGTTCTCGGAAACGCAAAGCGGTATATGGAGATTTCCGAATTGCTTTCGCAGGCGGAAAATCAGCTTTCGGGCTTGCCCGATACAAATGAAACAGTGAAGATACGAGAGATATTTGAAGATATAAGGAAAAGGCTTTGATAATTAAGGAGCAAGGGTATGGCTTTTGAAGGACTTTCCCAGAAACTCAGCAATGTTTTCGGTAAACTGAAAGGTCACGGAAAACTGAATGAGAAGGATATAAAGGACGCAATGCGCGAGGTTCGTATGGCTTTGCTTGACGCTGACGTAAACTTCAAGGTTGCGAAGGAGTTCGTCAACAAGGTCAGCGAAAAGGCGCTCGGCGCAAAGGTTATGGAGAGCCTTACTCCCGCTCAGCAGGTTATCGACATCGTTCACGGCGAGCTGATTGAGCTGATGGGCAATACTACCGCAAAGCTTGATTTTCCTAGTAAGCCGCCGTGCGTTATTATGATGTGCGGTCTTCAGGGTGCAGGTAAGACCACCCACTATGCAAAGCT
>JBJESC010000040.1:0-5425 GCA_051882615.1 Oscillospiraceae bacterium | reverse complement strand
CAACGTCCTCGCCCTGAGCGTTGATAAGGAACTCGCCCATGAGCTTCTTCTCGCCGGTTGCGGGGTCACGGGTGAAGGCAACGCCTGTACCGGACTGGTCGTTGAGGTTGCCGAATACCATCGGCATTACGTTAACAGCGGTACCCCAGCTGTAAGGAATATCGTTGTCGCGGCGGTATACGTTTGCACGGGGGTTATCCCATGAACGGAATACAGCCTCGATAGCGAGCTTAAGCTGCTCTACGGGGTCGGAGGGGAAGTCTGTGCCGAGCTGGTTCTTATACTCAGCCTTGAACTGCATAGCCAGCTCCTTAAGGTCGGCAGCGGTGAGGTCAACGTCGTACTTAACGCCCTTTTCTTCCTTCATCTTATCGATGAGCTGCTCGAAGTACTTCTTGCCGACTTCCATAACAACGTCGGAGAACATCTGGATAAATCTTCTGTAGGAGTCGTAAACAAATCTCTCGAACTTAGGGTCGGGGTTGCCTGCAATCATAGCGGCAACAACCTCGTCGTTAAGACCGAGGTTAAGAATGGTATCCATCATACCGGGCATAGAAGCTCTTGCACCCGAACGAACGGAAACGAGAAGCGGGTTCTTGAGGTCGCCGAACTTCTTGCCGTTTTCCTTTTCCATCCAAGCTACGCCTTCCATAGCCTGCTGCATGATTTCATCGTTAATCTTTCTGCCGTCCTCGTAGTACTGAGTGCAGGCTTCGGTAGTGATAGTGAAGCCCTGAGGAACGGGGAGACCGATTTCGGTCATCTCTGCGAGGTTAGCGCCCTTACCGCCGAGCAGGTTGCGCATTGTCATGTTACCTTCTTTGAAGGTATAGACCCATTTTTTAGCCATTGGAATCATCCTCCTAAATATGGTTTTCCGTCCGTTGTATTGAACGAACCGATAATCAGGTCGCGGAAGAAACACTTTCCCCCGCACTCCCTGAGCTCTAAGTTACATTATAACAGATATTTGAAAAAATTGCTAGATGTTTTTTATATTTTTTTCGTATTTATTGCAATTTTTACATAATTCGAATGTAATGCGTTACATTTAGGCGGTTTTTTGACACTTTGATAAAATTTTAACCCAAATAACCAAAACCCGAAACCCGATTGAGGGCAATTTGCACAAAACCCCCGCCCTGTTTTTGTGGGCGGGGGTGGGGTTATCAGCCGTTGATTGCGTTGTAGAGGTCGTCAAGATGTTCATAGTCGTAGGTTTTGCCTTTATAGGATGCTTGGATTTTTTCGCAGCCCTCGAAAGCCGTTTCGCCGATTTCGGTTACGCTGTCGGGGATTTGCACGCTTGTAAGGCTTATGCAGTATGCGAAAGCACGTCCGTCAAGCTTAGTCACGCTATCGGGGATTTGTACGCTTGTAAGGCATGGGCAGCGACCAAAAGCTTCGTAATCGATCGTGGTCACGCCGCCGGGAATTGTAACGCTTGCAAGGTAAAAGCAGCCCGAAAAAGCGCGATTTCCAATCGTAGTCACGCTGTCGGGGATTGTTACGCTTGTAAGGACTGAACATTCCTCAAAAGCACGCTCGCCGATTTCCCTTACGCCCTCGGGTATATAAACGCCGACAAGCTCCCAGCACCAACTGAATTCCCCCTCGGGAATTCTGGTCACGCCTTTGGGAATGTTGATGTTCTCTAAACCCTTTTTTATGGTGCCCGAAAGCCGGAAGCCGGTCACACTATCGGGCATTACAAGCTCCTCTATCTGCTTTTCGCATTCGCCGAAATCAACTCCGACAACGGGCTTATCCTCTAAGGTATCGGGTATTCTGACTTCCGATGATTCTCCCGTGTAATCGGTGACTACCATACCGCCGAGAGTGCTGTCGTACTCATACTTGAACGCGCTTGCGTCCGTTACGGGAATTTCGGGGATAATGTCCCACATATCGACTTTTTCGGGCTTGGACGCGGCGTCTTCTTTATCGCCAAAGGTAAAGCGGTCGTCGTTATCGTCCGTATCGACGCGATTGCTGTCGGAATAGCCGCTCTTGTCCTCGTCTCTGTCCTTGTCCCTATCGCGTGACGGTTCTTCTTTCGCGCAGGCGGTAAGCAGCATTGCCGCCGACAGCACAAGCGCCAGCCATATCTTCCGTTTCATTTTTTGTCCTCCATATATTTATTAAATTTGAGTATCAGCCGTTTATCGCTTTGTACAAGTCCTCAATATGTGCATAGTCGTAGGTTTTGCCTTTGTAGGCGGCTTGGATTTTTTCGCAGCCCTCAAAAGCCGTTTCGCCGATTTCGGTTACGCTGTCGGGGATTTGCACGCTTGTAAGGCTTTCGCAACCCGAGAAAGCACGCCAGCCAATATCGGTCACGTTGTTGGGGATTGTAACGCTTTTTAGTCCTGTGCAGCCATCGAAATCCCTATCGCCAATCGAGGTAACACTATCGGGGATTTTGATGCTTGTAAGGCTTGTGCATTTAAAAAAAGCATACTCGCCAATCGAGGTAACGCTGTCGGGGATTTTGACGCTTGTAAGGCTTGTGCAATTCGAGAAAGCAGAACCGCCAATTGCGGTCACACTGTCGGGGATTTTGACGCTTGTAAGGCTTGTGCAATCCGAGAAAGCAGAACCGCCAATTGCGGTCACGCTGTCGGGGATTGTGACATCTCCCACCTTGCCTTCCGGACAAAATAAAAGAATCGACCTTCCGTTATCACTTTTCTCGCATAGTACACCCTCAAACGAAATGTATTTCCTATTTCCATTGTTAACATTTATTTCGGCAAGCTCTGTGCAGCCTTGGAAAGACCTCTCGCCGATTTCGGTTACGCTGTCGGGGATTGTAACGCTTGTGAGACCGGTGCAGCCTCCAAAAGCCTGATAGTCAATCATGCTTACGCTATTGGGGATTGTAATGCTTGTAAGTCCTTTGCAGTCGGCGAAAGCGTTTTCTCCAATCATGCTTACGCCGTTGGGGATTGCGATACTTGTAAGGCTTGGGCAGTTACAAAAAGCCCCCATACCAATCTTGGTTACGCCATTGGGGATTTTAACGCTTGAAAGCTTCGTGCAGTTGCAAAAAGCCGCATTACCAATCGCGGTTACGCCGTCGGGGATAGTTACGCTTGCTAGCTCCGCACAGCCCATAAAAGCGTTATCCGCGATTGCAACAACGCTGTCGGGGATTTTAATGCTTGTAAGGCTTGTGCAGCCCAGAAAAGCGTTATCCGCGATTGTAACAACGCTGTCAGGGATTGTGACGCTTGCAAGCTTCGTGCAGCACGAGAAAGCGCTTTCCCTAATCGTTTTCACGTTGTCGGGAATAACTACTCTTGTAAGGGCGCAATTCGAGAAAGCACTCTCGCCAATCGTTCTTACGCTGTTAGGAATAGTTACGCTTGTAAGGCTTGTGCAGCCCGCGAAAGCCATTTTGCCGATTGTGGTTGCGCCATTGGCAATTCCAACGCTTTTAAGACCGGTGCAGGCGCTGAAAGCATACTCGCCAATCGTTCTTACGCTGTTGGGAGTTGTGATACTTGAAAGGCTTGTGCAGTTAAAAAAAGCCCCGTTTCCAATCTCTGTCACGCTGTTGGGAATGATAATGCTTGCAAGCTTCGTGCAATCCCTGAACGCGTTGTCCGCGATTGTAACAACGCTGTCGGGGAGCGTTACTCCGGTAATTCCAGTGCAGCTTGAGAAAACGTTTCCGCCAATCTCGGTTACGCCGTCGGGAATTCTGACGCTGCCCTTTATTTGCTTCGGGCAGCACACCACAAGTACTCTGTTCTGTTCCCGTCCGTCAATTATCCTTTTTTCGTTTTGATACAGAATACCGTCAACCGTAAAGAACGCTTTGTTCCCGCTTTCAACCTTAATCTCCGTTAAACTGTCGCAGTCTGCAAAAGAATTGGTTCCGATATACGTTGTGGCGGTGGGAATGGTTATGCTCTTAATTTTCGTATAACCGAAAGCTCCGTTTCCGATTTCGGTTACGCTGTCGGGGAGCGTAATTTCCGCAAGCGAATTGCAGCCGCTGAAGGCATAGCCGCCGATTTTCTTCAGACCGCTGCCCAGCCTTACGTTCCTGAGTTTTACGCACGAGATGAACGCATATTCGCCGATTGAATCCACGCTATCGGGGAGTGTAAGGCTTTCGAGGCTGATGCACTCCGAGAAAGCGCTGCCGCCTATCGTTTTCAAGCGGCTGCCCAACCTTATATTCCTGAGTTTTTCGCACCCGCCGAATGTACAGTCGTTGATTTGGGTTATGCTGTCGGGGATTGTAACGCTTTCAAGCATTCGGCAACAGCTGAACGCGTATTCGCCGATTTCGTTCACGCTGTCGGGAATAGTAATTTCCGTAAAGCTGTTGTTTACAAATGCTTTTTCGCCGATTTTGGAAACGTTTTTGCCCCATTTCAGTTCCTTAATACTGCAATTTTCAAAAGCACTTTTGCCGATTTCGGTTACGCTGTCGGGGATTATCAGGCTTTCGAGCCGTGAGCACTTAGCGAATGCCATAGCGGATATTTTGGTAACTCCGCTGCCGATTACTACTTTTCGGAGTTCATAGCAGCTGCCGAACGCGGACTCGCCGATTTCGGTTACGCTGTCGGGAATAGTAATCTCCTTTAACTGATAGCACCCATCAAACGCACCTCTGCCGATTGAAGTCATACTCTTAGGGATATTGATATATTGAAGCGACCTCTTTATAGGAAGCGACAGGTTAAAGTCGGTTACTGTGTCGGGCAGCTCAAGGCGGGTTATTTCCCTTTGGTAATTCCACATATTGACATATACAACGGGGTGATTGCCGAGCTTGTCGGGGATTTTCACCTCTGCCGAGTCTCCCAGATAGTCCTTTACCACAGCCCCGCCGCGAGCTTTGTCGATTGTAAACGAGAAGTTGTTCTCCTTAAACACGATTTCATCGGTGTTATCGTCGCCTATGTCGATTATTACGCCCTGACCGCCGCTGTCGGAGGAAACGGGCGGGCTATACGAATTATCCGAGCTGTTTTCGGGGAGGCTGTTATCCGTGCGTGAGCCGGTGTCCGAGGTTTCGTCAACAGGCTCTTTTTTATCGCAGGCGGAAAACAGAATTGCAGAAGCGAGTGCAAGCGCGAGTAGAGAATGTTTTTTCATAACTGTTACTCCCTGTTATTAAATTGTAAGGTGGTTACTTCGTATTATAGCACAACAAAAAACAATTGTCAATGCAAAGTAATGGGGGCTATCTCGGAAACAACGACTTTTTGGCAAGCTCAAGCGAGTTTTGCGCGCGCTCGGATTTGGAAAAAAATTTTCGAAAATTCTCAAAAAAACCTATTGACAAACGTTTTTGAATGTGTTATAATATACAAGTCGTTGAAATTTAGTTCAACTTCGGGCTGTATGCTGGTGTAGCTCAGTTGGTAGAGCAGCTGATTTGTAATCAGCAGGTCGGGGG
>JBJESC010000039.1:0-5429 GCA_051882615.1 Oscillospiraceae bacterium | reverse complement strand
AAAGCACTCTGGGAATGTCAAGCCCGTCTTTAATGCCAAGAGTATATGCGATTTCTCCGTCACGAACGCAGGTTATGCCCAGGTCGCTCGCAATCAGAATATCTCCCGACGAGGTTTCCAGAGTGCTTCGCGCCTTATCGCCGAGCGCTCCCGTAGCGGTGCTGTATGAGGTGGACATCATATTTCCGTCAATGCAGACAGTTCCGTTTCCCGCCGTGCAAATCCATAAATTTCCGTGTTTATCCGGCATAATCGAACGAACTCTGATTCCGTCAAAGCCGTCGGTAATGACGTTTTCCACCCTATGGGTGAGCTCCGTATTAACCGCGTCAATGCCGGTATCCGTACCGAAATACATCACTCCGCGCCACTTAGCGACACAGTTTACAACAGTAGAATCAAGGGAAAAGCGGTTGTATATTTCTACAAACGGCGAACGGCACAGCTTCAGCAGTCCCAACCGCGAGGAGGTCAACCAGATGTTGCCTTGATAATCAACAAGAGTATGGTCGATACAGCTGGAAAAGCTTCCGAGATTGATGCTCTTGTAATCAAAGGACTCCGTGATGTATCCCGCGCCGTTCTCCGCGCAGACAATCATTTCTCCCGTAGGGACGAAGCTCAGGGAGTTTATACTGCCAAGGTCGCCGCATTTCATACTGCCCTTCCAACTGAAGGAGCCCTCGGAAACGTCATATTCCTCAACCTCTCCCGAAATAGTTCCGGCGTAGAGCTTTCCGTCCTCCGAGAACTGACAGCAGGAATACCACGACAAGAAAGTCCGAGCGACAATTGTTTCTCCCTCCAGGAGGAATAAGCGTCCGGTATCGGAAACAGCCGCCACATACTTTCCGTTGGACGAGATGCTCTTCGCATAAGTAATTTCGGGGATAACGCCTGTCACCGTCAAGCCGTTGGAAAGTGTTACAAGCGCCAATGCGTCCGATGTTCCGACATAGTATATTCCGTTTTCGCCCTGAGCGATGTAACGCACAGAGTCGGAGGGAAGCCCGCTCTCGGAATTGAGAACATTGGAAATCTCGTTGTTAACGCAGATTGACAAGCCGCTGTCATTGGTTCCTATCCACAGTCTGCCCTCATTGTCGGAGAACAAGCAGTTTGCGTTTTTAACGGACTCAAAATTGCTCATCAAGCGGAATTCATTTCCGTTGTAGCGATACAAGCCGCCGTATGTAGCAACCCAGAGTATACCGTCCTTGGTCTGGGCAATATCGTTGGCAATTCCGCCGGGAAGTCCGTTTTCTGCGTCGTATACGGTTTGAAGAAAAGTATCCTGCTTTTTTCCGTTCATATTTGCAGACGCATTGACAGGGAGCGAAACGAAGCAGAACATTACGGCGAGTGAAACGGAAATCATTTCCAGAACCTTTTTCTTCAGGCGCTTGGAAGCAAATCTGCGATACAGCTTGATTATCCCCGCAACAAGTAATACGGAAAGCACTTTATCCACGAAATCAAGGTAGAATTCGCCGCATACAGCGCTGAAAATACGATTCGCACCAAGAGCGTTAAGAAGATTTATTACGCCATCGCTCCATTTATTTCCCGTTAACCCCTCAGCGAAGAGGAAATTGAGCGGCGTTGAAATCAGCACGGAGGAAATCGTGACAAGAAATCCCGTAGAAAGCATACCGAACAGATTATCAAACATCTTCCGTTTAGCGCACAAACCGATGATTATTCCCGCCGCAATATTGGTCAAAGAATACGCGCAGGAAATCGGAGAGATTGAAAGGTATGCAAAATTCGCCGCGCCGCCGACAATCGCACCGCAGACAGGTCCGTAAAGATATGCGCATAACATAGTGCCAATCGAATCCAGCACAACGGGTAGCGCAAGCACTTCTGCCAGAAATTTGCCGCCCATATTAACCAATATACACACCACGGAAACAATAACCGCGGTTATAGATTTTTTTAAGTTCATATTATCACCAACATTTCAACGCTATGTTAAAACCCAAAGATACAACTTTTCAACTTATATTATAGCATTTTTTCGCCTAGAAATCAACCTGGACAGCCATTTTTCGATATGTCAAACATAACAAATTTCACACGAATGTCAAATGCTTGTACAGTAAAAACGCCAATTCATGGTTCCGAAGTCGGTTGACTTTTCGGCTTTGGTATGGTATAATGATTAAAAGTGGGTTGGGGGTGTTTGTTTGAGCGAAAAAAGATTCACGGTTCTGATTGTTGACGATTCGGAAATCAACAGAGCCATTCTCAAGGAAATTCTGAGAGCAGACTACGATGTTCTTGAAGCCGAGGGCGGAGAACAGGCGATTGATATTCTCAAAGAGAAGTCAGACGAAATAGCGCTTGTAATGCTTGATGTACTTATGCCAGCGGTTGACGGATATGATGTTCTGGAATTTATGGGCGACAACAGCATTATAGTCGATGTTCCCGTAATTATGCTTTCAACGGAAAGCTCGACCGACTTTATGGCGCGGGCGTTCGATATGGGCGCTGTCGATTATGTAAGCAGACCGTTCGACCCGACAATTGTTCAGCTGCGCGTAAAGAACACAATCACGCTGTTCGCCAAAAAGCGCATACTCGTTGACATTGTTGCGGGACAGGTTTACGAAAAGGAAAAGTACAACCGCCTTGTGACCTCAATTCTGAGCAATATCGTTGAGTTCAGAACGGGTGAAAACAGCGCTCACGTTATCCGCGTAAATCTGATAACGGAGCTGCTTTTGCGGGAGCTGATGAAAAAGACCGACAGCTACCGCCTTACTATGTCCTGTATACGACGGATTTCCGTCGCTTCCTCCCTGCACGACATCGGGAAAATTAAAATCCCCGAAGAGATACTTAACAAGCCCGACAAGCTTACCGCCGAAGAGTTTGAGGTTATCAAAACCCACTCCGAAATCGGCGCTTCAATGATAAAATCAATCGCACCCTCCGAAAACGAGCCGCTGCTGGAAACAGCCTGTGAAATCTGCCGCTGGCACCACGAGCGCTATGACGGAAGCGGTTATCCCGACGGCTTGCGCGGCGATGACATACCGATTTCCGCTCAGGTTGCAGCAATCGCGGACGTGTACGATGTACTCACAAGCGAACGCTGCTATAAGAAAGCATATACCCACAAAAAGGCAATCAAGATGATTTGCGATGGTGAGTGCGGCAGCTTCAATCCTCTTCTCCTGCAATGCCTGCTCGATATTGAGGGTAAGCTCAAAGAGCTTCTCCAAAACAATGTTCTGATGCTTGACGGAAAATACGAGCTTCAGAGCCTTGTCGAGGAAATAACCGACTGTGAATAATGCCGTGCAAACAGGATATATCGGCTGCGGAAATACAACTCCGTTGTGAAATATAAAACGACTCCCCGCCCCAAGTATTGACTCAGGGCGGGGAGTTCCTTATTTTCAGCTGAAATTCTATTCAGTATTAACAAAACGGCGGCTCAATTTTGCACCAAATGCCCAAAATCGCCGTTATATCCGAAAATATATTGAATTCTATTTGGAAAGGTGCTATAATTAGCATGGTATATTGTGCGCATTGTGCGCATTGTGCGTTCTAAGAATGAAGCCGTTTCGGCGGTTCTGAGAAAAGGAAATTAAAATGAGACACCAAGTACTGATTGTCGAGGATAATGAAATCAACCGTAAGACTTTGAAAGAAATGCTCTCAGACGTTTATCTGATACTAGAAGCCGCGAACGGTCAGGAGGCTTTGGATATTCTGAAGTCAAACCAGGAGAATATCGCTCTGATTATTCTCGATGTTACGATGCCCGTAATGGACGGATATACGTTCCTCGATATTGTAAAGAACGACAGCGTTCTTTCACTTATTCCAGTTATCGTTACAACGCAGAGCGACAGGGAGGAAGACGAAATAGCCGCTCTGGAACACGGAGCGAACGATTTTGTCGCCAAGCCTTATCGTGCGCAGATTATCAGACACCGTGCGGCAAACCTGATAAAGCTTCGTAAAACAGCCGCTATTGCAAATCAGTTTAAGATTGACCAACTCACAGGGCTTTACTCAAAGGATTACTTCTATCGGAAGGTCAGAGAGCGTCTGGATAAAAACCCCGACAAGGAATATACCCTGCTTTGCTGCAATATTGAGAATTTCAGACTGTATAACGATACCTTCGGACGCGAGGCGGGAGACAGACTGCTGAAAGAGGCGGCTGAAATATTCCGCAAAAGGGTAAGCGAGGGCGCAATTTGCTGCCGCTATAATGCGGACAGATTTCTGGCTCTGACGGATAAGGCAAGCGAGGCAAAGGGGCGCGAGAGCTTCGCCGGCGCAAGGAAGCTGAACCGTTCGGAATTATCGGATAATCTTCCCGTTAAGCTCGGAATATACGAAATAATCGACCGTTCCATTCCCGTGGAGCTGATGTGCGACAGAGCGGTATGGGTTGTAGATACAATCAAGGGCATATACGACAGGTATGTAGCCGTATATGACGATAAAATCAGAAATACTCTTCTCCGCGAACAGGCGATTACAGACGCTATGGAGACCGCATTGTCGGAAAAGCAGTTTGTCGTGTATTACCAGCCGAAAAACAGCCTTGGCGACGATAATATAGTCGGCGCGGAAGCATTGATCCGCTGGATACACCCCGAGTGGGGCTTTATGTCCCCCGGCGAGTTCATTCCCCTGTTTGAAAAGAACGGATTTATACGCCGTCTTGACGAATATGTATGGGAAAGCGTGTGCGAACAGCTTCACGAATGGATTGTTAAAGGTCAGCCCATAGTGCCTGTTTCCGTAAACGTATCCCGCTTGGATATTTATAACTCACAGCTTGTAGAGAAACTCTGCGAGCTGATAAAGAAGTACGAAATCGACCCTTCCCTGCTCCATCTTGAAATAACGGAGAGCGCATATACGGAAAATCCCGACCAGATAATCAGCACGGTTGAAGAGCTGCGCCGCAAAGGCTTCGTTATTGAAATGGACGATTTCGGAAGCGGGTATTCCTCGCTGAATATGCTCGGTCAGATGTCGCTTGATATTCTGAAGCTGGATATGAAGTTCCTGCACAATGAAATGGCAAAGCCTGTTGAGCGTTGCCTGCTTCGCGCTATCATTGATATGGCTCACGCGCTGCATCTCAAGGTTGTGGCTGAGGGCGTTGAAACCGTTGACCAGAAGGAACGTCTGAAGTCAATGAGTTACGACTACGCTCAAGGATATTTTTATTCCAAGCCCTCGCCTGCGGAAGATTTTGAAAAGCTGCTCCTCAAGTAAGCAGTAACAGAATAAACTTGAAGTCCAAACGCAAAGGAAAGAATACATAAAAATGAAAAAGAGCATTGTCAAGAGAATAATATCCGTTGTAACCGCCGCGATAATGACAGCAGTACTGTTTTCGGGCTGTAATGCGATAACCGAAAGCGAGGATAAGGAGACCATATCCG
>JBJESC010000038.1:0-5454 GCA_051882615.1 Oscillospiraceae bacterium | reverse complement strand
TGCGTACTCGGATATGGAGAAAAAGCTCCGTTAAAACCGCGTAAGGATAATTATATTTATAGGGTATGAAATCGGTTTTATGAAAGTATATGATTAAAGGTAGGTGGAATTTTTGAATACAGTTGAAGAACGCATTGATCCGTCAATGGTATTTCAGACGGAATTTGAGGAATGGGTGAATGACGGATGCAAAAAAGCTGAGGAATTAATGGGTAATTCCTATAAAGAAGATAAATAAAGTCAGAAGCGTATCAGAAATGATGCGCTTTTTTCATGCTCTGAAAGGAGAAATTATGGACGGTATAACAGATTTAGCAAGGCATATAAAAGACAGGGACAATCCCTCGCCTTACACGCCGATGTTCGGTAAAATAATAACTTTGCCGGAACTCACCATACAGCTCGGAAACAGGATACTGCTTGACGCGGATGACATCAAAGCCACTTTTGACATATATGAAACGCAGACCTATGATAACCATACGGAATACATACATCTCGGCAAAGAAGTTGTGCTGCTGCCGTATAATGAAGATAACAAATTTGTTGTAATTGGGGTAATTCAATGAAAAATACATTTGACTTTGATTTCAAAAACGGCGAGTTCAGAATGAAGAACGGCAATCCGGTAATTCTGACAGGTATTGACGCCCTTAAGCTGTGGATAGAGAAAACCATACGGACACAGCTTAACCGGTATTCTATATATAAAGGTCGGCAATACGGCGCTAATATTGAGGATTTGGTTATCGGCAAAACCTACGGCATGGACTTTGCAGAATCGGAGATGCACCGCGAGATTGAAACCGCTCTGCTTAAAAATGAAGACATCCATAACATGGACAGCTTTTCAGCCGTAAACCGTGGTTCTGAGCTTAATCTATCATTTACACTTGCTACAAGCTATGGAGCGATTGCGGAGGTGTATAAGTTTGACACTTGAAGAGATAATTGAATATATGCTGTCGAGCGTACCGGATGAATACGACATCTCGGTTGGCTCGTTTTTTTATGACCTTCTTTATCCTGTGGCGGAACAGGTGTATTTGCTTCAAAACAAGATAAAGACTCTGTCAACAAATACTTTTGCGCTTACAGCAACAGGGGAATACCTTGACCGTAAGACGGCGGAGCAGGGTATCACGCGAAAGGCAGCCACCTATTCAAGCGGAATAGTACGCATCACGGGAAATCGCGGTGAAATAGTATCGAAAGGCTCAAAGATTGCCGCTGACAATATTCTGTTTTCTGTGGACGAAACTATGAGCGTTCCCGAAAGCGGATATGTTGAATTGACTGCCACTTGCACAACTGCCGGAAGTATAGGAAATGTCAAGGTTGGTGCAATAAACCGATTTCCCGTAACGCTGCCGGGGCTTACTGCCGTTGAAAATATAACGGATTTCACAGGCGGTTATGATGCGGAAAGTGATGCTGATTTACTTGAACGCTATCTTGAAAAGGTGTCGCGTCCGAATGTCAGCGGAAACAAGTATCACTATATCGAATGGGCAAAAGAGGTTGTCGGTGTCGGTGATGTGCGTGTTATTCCTCTCTGGAACGGAGCCGGAACGGTTAAAGTGGTCATTGTAGATACAGATAATCAGCCTGCTGAGGCTGAACTGATTGAAAAGGTGAAAACACATATTGATGAAAACCGACCGATTGGTGCGGATGTCACGGTTGTAAGCGCAACTGCTCTTACGGTGAATATCACCGTCAAACTGACTACAGACGAAACGCCGGACATTCAGCGGAAAATTGAGGAGTCAATAAAAAACTATCTCTCGACAGACGCACTTAAACGAGCGTATATATCCTATGCTAAAATAGGCAGCCTAATTTTATCGGTTTCGGGAGTGGAGGACTACACAAATCTTAAAATAAACGGCGGAACGGCAAACATTACAATCGCAGACGGCGCTGTGCCTGTCTTAGGGAGCGTGGTGATTTCATGATAGAGCGTTTACCGAGCTATTACAGAAAATCAACGGTTGTAAAAGATTTGTATGCCGTAATTCAGAAAATACTCGACAAGACCGCCGAGGATATTTCGGCGGAGGACCTACGGTTATTCATAACTACAACCGATAACTTCTCATTGCATGAAAAGGATGTTGTATTGCTGGAAATCAGCGCGGACAATGAAACAAAACGCGCGAGGGTGATTGCACGTTTACAGGGAAATAATCTGCTTACCAAAGCGGAGCTTGAACGGCTTGTTCTCATTTATGACAAGACAGGCTGCACAATAACGGAGGATTTTGCAAATTATACTGTAAACATTTTATTTGGCGGCAGGACAGGTATTCCATACAATCTTGAACAGATATGTGAGGCCGTAGAAGAGGTAAAACCCGCGCACATAAAAGTAAATTATGAGTTTCTGCGCAATACATGGGGAGATGTGAGACGCAAGCTCGGAACATGGGGAAATGCAAAAGTATTTACATGGGAAGGCGGTCAGAATTATGACGGAAGGACGTGGTTATATGTAGATAACAATAACGTGTATTTAAGAGAAAACGGTGCGAATGCGTATGTGGTTTTGAAAAATGA
Source organism: Oscillospiraceae bacterium (assembly GCA_051882615.1). Classification (GTDB taxonomy): domain Bacteria; phylum Bacillota; class Clostridia; order Oscillospirales; family Ruminococcaceae; genus CAG-115. Next base: position 2,895 of record JBJESC010000038.1, on the reverse strand, counting down.
CGAACCGTATGCACATTTGTTGTAAGGGACACTAAAAAGAGAGGGGACACTAAAATGGAATATACACAGAATTATAAATTCAGACTTCCGGCGGATTCGGATATTATTGACATCGGTGATATAGATGAGAATTTTATAAATGTGGACGCTCTGATAGCTGCTTTACGGTCGGACAAAGCAGATAAGAATTCACCGAGCTTTACAGGGACACCAAAGTCAACTACGCCGACTTCATCGGACAATTCCACGAGGATTGCCACGACCGCGTTTGTGCAGGCACTCATATCAAGCCTGCAAACAGCGGTAAATGCTTCAATTGCAAATAAAGCTGATAAAAATTCACCAACGTTTACTGGGACACCGAAATCGACTACACCAACCTCATCAGACAATTCCGCGAGGATTGCCACGACCGCTTTTGTGCAGGCAATCGCAAATGATTTGGAGGAAAAAATAAATGCCATAAAGGTTTTTGTCGGAAATGCTTACTTGAGTGACGTTGTTGAATTTCTGACAATGGAAATATGCCGTATTCAATACGGAGGTCACAGTGAGTATGAATTTTATAAAATCAGATGTATAGGATGCCAATTAAAAACCGGTGATTATGTGTCGAATGAATCGGGTCAGTATACGCAATACGGCAGCCGAAACTCCGGCACGGGTGATTTCGTTATAGGCTTTAATCCCGATTTGCTTGTCGCTCTGCCTATAACCGCAGTAACTTTGGGTAACTGCTTTTATGTAGGTGCTGCAAATACCTCATATAAAACGGTGTCTGTTACGGATATAACAAATTGGACAGACGAGCGGGAAGAAGATGATGCAACATATGCCGAGTACGATGTTGCTGTGATTCAAATAAATAATAATTGATAGTGTTTATGAAAGACGGTGATTTATATGTCGGAGGATATTCGTTTGGCTAAAGGAGAGGACATGGATGCGCTTAAAGAAACGGTAAATGCTCACATAGGAGATGATTACATCCATGTGACCGCAGCGGATAAGGAAAACTGGAACGGCAAAGCTGATTTGTCGCTTTTGGATACGGAAGGTTATTTAAAGAAAAAGCTCGTCGGAGCATTGCCGTCGCTGTCAGCCGAATTTGATTTTACTGACGGTGTTTCTAAATTCAACGAGTCGAACCGCTGCACTGCAACGGTGGAGGAGGACGGCGGGAAAATATATCAGAAAATAACGACAGCTTCAAATGCCGCGAATGCATATGCGTTCGCTTTTTTAGATTTTTCTAAATATACAAAGGGAGCAAAGGAAATCATCATTGAATTTGACACAAAAATCAACGGTGACAGGTGGTATATCGGGCTGTCGGATTTAAGTAAGCGTCCGGGAGAATCGTACAGAACGGCATATGACTATACGGGAGTTGTGTTTTCGCAGGGAACAAAGGACGGAAGTTATTATTATATCAACGATAACCTCACATGGAAGGACAGCTTTTTTAACGGCTGGGTACATAGCTCTATCACGATAAATTTTGATGAGAAAACCGTTGCATATCAAATATCAAACGGAAATACATCTGCCACATTAAGCGGTAAGATTGCGTTTTATGACGAAGCAGCCGAACAGGTGACAGGCCTTGAAATTTATTCGTATGTAAACAATGTTGAGATGTGCATTGACAACATCAGCATCGCATCAAATTTCGGCGGAGAGCGAGATGAACGCACTGTCTATGTCATATCTGAGGACGGTGCCTTTGCCGAGTACATCTATATAGACGGCAAGCCTGAGTGCATCGGACGGAGTGATATAGCCGAAAAGGTTAATGATTTGCTCGAAAGAGTAATTGCATTAGAAAATAAATAAGGGAGGAAAGCCAATGGAAAGCACAATTATTGTAGCGGTACTGTCGCTTATAGGAACGCTCGGCGGTTCTATTATCGCAGGTATTGTTTCAAACAACAAAACTCTGTACAGAATTGAGCAGCTTGAGCGGAAAGTGGAGAAGCATAACAGTGTTGTTGAGCGTATGGCGATTGCTGAAAATACACTTAAATCTCAGCAGCACCAAATTGATGAACTGAAGGGAGAGAAGCAAAATGATTAATTGGAAAGTAAGATTAAAGAACCCGATGTTCTGGGCGCAGCTGGCAATGTCGGTGATTATGCCTATACTTGCATATCTCGGTCTTACAGCAGAGGATTTAAGTTCTTGGACAAGGCTTGGTGATGTGCTTTTGCAGGCAATATCAAGTCCGTATATTTTGGGACTGGTTCTTGTAAGTGTATACAATGCAATTACAGACCCGACAACAAGCAGCTTTACTGACAGTAAAAGGGCGCTTACATACGATAAGCCGAATAACGATAAGGAGAGCAAAATATGAGCGCAGCAGATAAGGTTATAGAAATAGCCGAGAATGAGGTCGGCTATCTTGAAAAGGCAAGTAACAGTAATTTATACGATAAAACAGCAAATGCCGGAAGTAATAATTATACTAAGTATTGGGCGGAGATAAAGCCGGAATATCAGGGTCAGCCGTGGTGCGCCTGCTTTGTAACATGGTGTTTTGTACAGGCATTCGGTAAAGATAAAGCTACACAACTGCTTAAACATTATCCATATGTGTACTGCCCGACAATGTCGGGTCTTTTTAAATTGTACGCAAATCCCCAAAGGGGCGATATTGTCATTTTCAAGAATAACGGAACATTCACACATACGGGAATTGTAACGAGCGTGAACGGTGATTACTTTACCACTGTCGAGGGCAACACCTCTGGTGGCTCTGCGATAATCGCCAACGGCGGTGGCGTATGCAGTAAAGGTTATTATAACAGTAATCTGCCGGGTACGAAATTTTGCAGACCGGAGTATAGCTTAGTGGAGGAGGATGAACTTATGAGCAAGGAATATGAGGAACT
>JBJESC010000037.1:0-5463 GCA_051882615.1 Oscillospiraceae bacterium | reverse complement strand
CCGATCTTGTTGGACGAAAGAAAATCGGTGCGTTTTCGGGTGGAATGAAACAACGTCTGGGTATTGCTCAAGCGTTGATTGGAAACCCTAGCGTGTTAATTTTTGACGAACCTACCGCAGGACTTGACCCAAAGGAACGAATGCGTTTCCGCAATATAATTTCTTCGCTCGGAAGCGAGAAGATAGTTATTCTGGCAACGCACATAGTTTCGGATATCTCATATATCGCTAACAAAATTATACTTCTGAACAAGGGGAACATAATCGGATTTGGAACGGAATCGGAGATTGTTTCCGAGATTGAGGGAAAGGTTTGGGAAAGTGAGATACCCAGTGAAAACGTGTTCGAGGTAATGAATACAATGTGGGTTTCCAATGTTGTTTCACAAGGCACAAAAAGCAAAATAAGGCTTGTAAGCGATGAAAAGCCGTTTGAGAATTCTATACCCGTACCTCCCGATTTGGAAGATGTGTGCCTATATAAATTTGGTGAATTGTAATGAAAATGTTATACTTTGAGATGCGGAAAAGCTGGTTGAGGATACCGATTTTAATTGCGTTAATAGTAATGTCAGCTTTGAGCATTTTCAAGTTGAACGGGGAATGCAGAGCTGCAAACACGAGGAGAAACGGCGACGGGAGAGCATGGTATTGGAGTGTTTACAAACAGTATTGCGGAGAGATTTCAAATGAAAAAATCGCAGACTTTCGTGACATTTCCAATTCGCTTTCGGCTCAATACAGCAGCGGGAATTATAGTCCCTCATATAACGGCGCATATATTACGGGATATTTGGCGGGAGATTATGTACTGTATAATATTGATATTAAACCAGAAATCTCTTATGCCGTAACATATCCCAATATCTCCAACGCAATTGCGACAAAGGCATACGAGAACATCGACATTTATAACAGCGTTGGAATGAGTTACGAGGCTCAAAGAAATCGTTTGATTTATCAAGCGTATCAAAATCGCTTCATACCCGAATACCGCACGACATTCTGGTCGGAGATATTTTTCAAATATGACTTCTCCTCGCTCTTATGCATTATTATGCTTGTGGCGGGGCTTTCGTCGTGCTTCACAAATGAGAGAGAAAGCGGAATGAAAACGCTTATCATAGCAGCAAAGCAAAATGCCAAAACAGATTTCGCTAAAATTATATCATCAGCGGTATATAGCGCATTTCTCTCGGTTTATTTCACTCTGTCCGATTTAATCTCGCTTCATTTACTTGTCGGAGTGGACGGTCTGAATATGCCGATTTACTCTGCCGAAACGCTTCAGAAATCACCGTTTCAGTTCTCTTTTTTCTCGGCAATTATGTTGTGGATATTTATTCGTTTTGTGTCTTTATTCCTGATTTCGCTGATTATTTTACTCGTGTCAAAGCTCTCGGCAAATACTATTGTTTCGATATGCTCGGCATTTGTGGCTTGCTTGCTTTTAATGCTGTTTTCGGGTTGGAATAAAAATGTGTTCAATCCTGTTTGCTCATTAAATCCAAGCTCTTATTTCGAAGAATTTTCTGCTCTCAATATTTGCGGTTTCCCTATATTAACACTCTACATAGCTTTAGCGGCACTTGCAATTGAGTGCATCATATTAGTGTTCCTGATTACCTTGACAGATAAAATTCCAAAGGCGGTGAGGTTGTGTTTCGCGAGGAGATGAGAAAGCTGTTTGTTAAGCAGCACGGGCTTGTTGTGATGATTATTCTTTTTATAGGTGAGATATTATTTACAAGTATAATTTATCCTAAAAGTGAGCTTGAAAGCGAATATTCGCAGTCTGTTCTTAACGAATATTTGACGAATTTTTCGGGAGAGCTTACAGCAGAAAAAACAGAGAATATCCTTGCCGAGCAGGAACTTGTTTTAGACGCGAAAAATGCCGAAAGTGAATTTGAAACGCGGCTTTATAAAGGAGAATTCTCCGATAGGAATGAGTTTCGCAACGAATACAACAAGGTTCACACTATCGCAATGCGTTCGGAAGCACTTGACGTGGTACTTGAAAAATATTACTACGCATTAGGCAACACGGAAAAACGCTTTATTTTGAGCGGCTGTTATGACGGATTGGGACGGGATTATCCGGATGTTTTGATGTTGGCGGCGATAATAATTATAACCGCAATCTCGTTTCTTAACGAGGAAAACTCTAACGTTTCAACGCTTATCAGAACAAGCGAAAACGGAAGAAAAAGTGCATTCAAAGCCAAAATATGTGCGCTGATAATCTTCTTCTGTGCGTGCCAGCTGCTGCAAATGATATGCGAATTATCTGTTATGATTTTCCGTGGAGAAAGTAATGAGTTGTGGTTTCCTGTACAATCTATTCCCTTTTTTCAGAATTGTCCATACAATCTAACGATAATGCAAAGTTTTCTCGCGATTTCCGCAATGAGATTATTGGGATATTTTTTTGTGGCGAGTCTTGTTATGCTGCTTGCTGTTAAGATAAAAACTCCATTGTTTACTGTGTTTATTCCCTGTGCGATTTGCCTGTTACAGCAGTTCGTTTTTGAACCTGCGGCACTGGCGTACTGTGTGCCAATAGGACTTTTGCGCTCATCGGGATATTTGCAGGCAAAGCTCTCCGACGGTTCGGGTACAGATACAAATACCGTTGAGGTGTCTTTTGAGCTGCTGATAGTAGTTTTATTCTCTGCAATAATATTTATCGTAATCTCAATTATCATAGCAAACAAATATTATAGCTGCAAGAAACACACCTTCAAACGAAGAACCGCTCTCGTATCAGTGTTTTTGGTGCTTATATGCTGCACTTTTTCGGGTTGTGTACAATCGGGTGATAAATCTGTCGTTTACAATCTCGACGATAATTTCTTTTTTACTCAAGACGATGATTATTATTTTATCTCCGACAAAAACGGAATTACAAGGATTGGAAAATCGGACGGTTCAGAGTTCCAAATTATCAGAGACCCGTTTCTCTCAAAAGTGGGAGTGTACGGAATGTCGATTTGCGGTAATGACCTGTTCTGCCTTGACGCTTTTGGCAGCAAGAAAATCAGCGTGATATCCCTTGATACGTTGTCCGAAAGCGTGCTTAATATCGATAAATTGTCCGAATATTCCGTATGCTCTGCTTTTACAAACGGCGAAGGTCTGTTTTTCTCAACATTTGATGAAGACGGAATTTACGAATTGCGAAATAACAAGATACGCAAAATTATACCCGAAAAGATATACAATAATCAGCTGTGTTTTGACGGAAGAAGATTTTTTTATGTCAATTCAATGCTGGAGCTGTTATGCTATGACGTGCGCACCGCTGAACAGACGCTTCTTTCGGAGGATTTTGTCCGTGCTGTTTATTACGACGGGAAACGCATCGTTTATTCTTCCGATAAGGGGATATTTGCTCTTGATAATAACAATCTTTCTGTAAAAATGCTTTCGGATGATGTCGCCGAAAAAATATCTTCCGATGGTGATAACATCGTCTTTCTGAATAACGGGAAGTTGTTTCATCTTGGCGATGAAATTACCCCAATATATGACAAAGAGCCACTTTATTTTGCTCTCTTTACCAAAGCCGGACAAGTGATTTTAAGACAATACGACAGCACAGCCAATGCAAATGTTGATATGTTAATTGATATACCTGTTAGGGCTGTGTGTCTAAATTCGTAAACGATTTATTTGAACAGCAAAAACATAAATCAATATATTCTATTAACATTTTGTTGTTAATAGCACATACCAAACGCACCAGATGATTTAGAACTTGCGGCAGTTATCGGCTGCCGCATTTTCTCTAACCCAAATTCCCGAAAAACGAAAATCCATTCCCGAAATTCGGGAAAAATGCCTGTGAAACCCTGTTATAATATAAGCAGGGGGTGATATTTTGAAAGAGAGGGCTAACAGGCTTTATGAATTGCGAAAGAGCCGCAACCTCACTCAATCGGCGGTGGCGTTACGGCTGAACCTTTCTCTGTCAAGATTATCCGCCTATGAGAACGGCGAAAACATTCCTTGCGATGTGTTGAGGAGTTTTGCCGATTTCTACGGTGTATCCATTGACTACATACTGTGCTTTTCGGACGATAAGTCAAGCGGATTTACCGCAAGCCTTCGTCTTTCAGAACAGAAGCTGCTGGATATGTACCGCAATCTTACACCCGATGCGAAAGCGTTGATTGACGGTATGGTGAACGGCTATGCCCCTCGAATAAGCAAGTAAGAATGGAATAAAAGCTTGCGAACAGGGCAAAATATCACCTGCGATACCTTTTCGCAAATTATTTCCATTTATGATATTAAGACCAAATTCCGCATAACAAAGCGGGATTTTTTGTTCTTCTGACGAGAAAATTGACGTCAAATATTCTTTTTATGCAACCGAGAACAGCGCCGAAACCGACTTCATATACTCGGCTTTTCGTTCCATAGATGAGTGAACGTAGCGATTCAGAGTGATTTCCACACCGCTGTGTCCCAGAATTTCCGACAGAGATTTCACGTCAACGCCGATTGCTATGCAATTTGTGGCGAATAGGTGTCGGAGCGAGTGAAAGGACACATCGGACAGTTTCAGTTCCTTAAGAATGCGTTTGAAACGGTACTGCATAACTTGCGGCTCGACAATGCTCCCTGTTCCCGAAAGAAGATAGCAACTATTGTTAGTTTTAAGCTCGGATAAAATCGGAACGATAAACTCCGGCAGAGGAATTTCCCGAACAGATGAGCTGCTCTTGGGCGATGTCACAATCAACTTTGTAGCAGTTTCTCCGTCGATATTTTTAATGCGCTGGACCGTGTTCCTGACGGTCATAATTCTTTTTTCAAGATTGATATTCTCCCATTTCAGCGCACAAAGCTCCCCGATACGAATTCCCATTGCCGCCGATAATAAAATACCGACATTTGAAAGTGTCGGATTTGCTATCAAATAATTGTTAAGCCGAGTCTGCTCCGTCTTGTCGAGCAGCTCTTTTTCTTTCGTCTTACCTTTGGGTGTTGTTATAAATGCTGATTTATCCCCGTAACCGAAGCGTTTCTTTGCGAAGCGGCACACCGATTTGATTACCGCCACAATATCTGCGGTGTATTTCGGCGAAAGCCCGCTTGACAGCTTTGCCTGAACAAAATCATTAAGTTTTTCAACCGTCAATCTTTCATAAAGCGTTTTGCCGAGCGACAAGCTGATGTGCTTTTCATATTTCATCTGATAATTCATATAGGTTGACTCCTTGACTTTCAGCCGAATATCCGAAAACCACATTGAAAAAAGATTATTTATCGTCAAATTCTTCGGAACCGCCGAAACATCAGTTTTAATACGCTTTTCCGACAGCTCAGCTTTGACCTCGGCATAGGTTTTCCCATAAATTGAGGAATACTTTGCCGTTCCGTCAGCCCTGACGCCGCTTTTATAGCGACCTTCCCAGCGACCGTCTTTTCTTTTGTAAATATTCTCGCCACGTC
>JBJESC010000036.1:0-5486 GCA_051882615.1 Oscillospiraceae bacterium | reverse complement strand
CGACGATGATAAGAAGGTGTTTTCCGAGCTTATGGAGAAGCTGGACGGCGGAGCGTCGTCCGAGAGCGCTGTTCTCCGTATGAAGATGGCGGATGAGAGCTATAAATGGTGCGAGCTGAATATCAACTTTACCCGCGACGCAAGCGGAAAGGTTTTGCGTTCGCTTTGCACTATCAAGCAGCTTGACCGCGATATGGCAGAGCAGAGGCGTCACGACAAGGGAATAGAGCTGCTTCGGAGGACTATGGGGAATATCCCCGTGGGACTTGGTATTTTCCGCCTTGAGAACGATAAGGCGGTGCCCGTATACATCAGCGATAACGTATACGAGCTCTTTGGCATAAAGAACAAGGATATGGACATTCCTTTTCTTCCTCTGGATGCGCTTCAGCGCGATATGATGTCGCGCGAAGGCAACGAAGGCTCGTTCTTCGTGGAGTCTATGACGGTGGATTGTACTTCGTTCGCTCTGGGTGTGAAATACCGTGTAATCGAGGAAGACGACGAGGAGATGGTTTATGCCATATTCTCGGACGTGACCGAACAGGTGGAGAGCAATCTCCGAAGCGCTGCCGAAAACGAGATGTACAGTATTCTATTGTACGAGACAGGCACCATTACGTTCAGCTATAACAAAGCCCGCGATGAGTTTTCCTATCTCAACCACGGGGACGGCAAGCAGAATCCTATGACGGTAATTCCCGACTTCCTCAAGAACCCCGAACGACTGGATATTCTGGATACGGACGACCGCAATAAGCTCACCCAGAGCATTGCAAGACTGCGCTCGGGAGCGGAGCATGAGGAAATCCTTGTGCGCGTTAAGGTGGATAATTACCCCCGCCGCTTCAAGGTATTTCTGAAGAATATCCGTGACGAGAACGGAAAAATATTCGCCGTTATCGGAAAAATGGAGGACGTGGACGACGAGCTCACACGGCTTGAGAAAATTGAAGCCAGAGCGATGTTCGACCCGCTGTGCGTAGACGTTTATAACAAGTCCACCACCGAGGAGCTTATCAAGGCGGAGCTTGACCGCGGTACGGGCGGCGTTCTTATGATGCTGGATATTGACGATTTCAAGGCGATTAACGATAAGCTCGGACATCTGTTCGGCGATGAGTTCCTGAAGAAGTATGCTTCGACGATAAAGAGCGAGTTCCGCGCTACCGACATTGTGGGACGCTACGGCGGCGATGAGTTTATAGTGTTCCTGCCGCGGGCTACGGCTTCTCTCGCAAGGAAAAAGGGCTGGCATATTCTTGAGAAGGTGTTGGGAATAGAAGTGCCTATGCTTGGCGGAATTAAGAGCAGTATAGGTGCGGCGGTTGTAAACCCCTCCACCAGAAGCTATAACGAGGTGTTCAAGCAGGCGGATACCGCGCTCTATCAGGCGAAGAACAACGGCAAGAACCGCGTGGAAATCTTCAATTCCAACACTATGACCGAGGGTATCTACCGCACTCAGAACGCCGACAAGCAGAGCGTTGAGGAGAGCGTCAATACGGCGAACTCGGCAAAGAGCGGCGTTGAGCTAAGCTCCAACCCGAGCGGAGCGGCTTCGCTGATGATGCGCATATTCAGCGCACTCTATTCGAGTACGGACATTGACGCGGGAATAAATCAGGCATTGGCACTTGTCGGCAAGACCTACGATGTCAGCCGCGTGTATATCTTCGAGGACAGCGAGGACGGAAAGCTCTGCTCCAACACGTTCGAGTGGTGCAGCGAGGGCGTTGAACCGTGTATCGACCAGCTTCAGAATGTTGATTATGAGAAAGACCTCGCGGGGCAGTATCGCGGATTGTTCAACGATGACGGCATAATTTACTGCCGCGACATCAGCGAGCTTCCGCAGGTTGTAGGCGGCTTCCTTGAGGCGCAGAACGTGAAGTCGGTTCTCCATTGCTCAATTCAGGACGCGGGTAAGTTCAAAGGATTTGTCGGCTTTGACGAGTGCAGAAGCAGCCGCTTCTGGACTCAGGAGCAGATTGACTCGCTTGTATTTCTCTCCAAGATTATCTCGGTGTTCCTGATGAAAGGACGCTCCGACCGAAAAGACAGACTGCTTCAATAATACGAAAACGTGTATAATCAGACTGCCGAGAAAGCCCCAGATACTAGGAAGCGGCACCACGGCTAGGCTTTGTGCCTGCCATGGTGCCGCTGACGACGTAGATGGGGCTTTATCGACAGTCTAAAATCCCCCGCTCATAGAACGGGGGATTATATGTTATCAGTTAGTATTGGGTTTGTTGTTCTTGTAGTCGCCGTGACTGATTATCCACGAGTAATCCTTGTAGCTGAGGTCTAGGTCAACGTCGCCTTCAATTCCCGAGACAAGTCCCTTGCAGCTGTACTGCCATACTCCGAACTCGCCTTCGTATGTAGGAGCGGCAACATCCCATTGCGCAACGGCTACATCATACTTTGAAAGCTTGTCCATATCCAGATAGTTGGTGAGCCAGTTCTTGTAGGAGTAAATCATCGGGTAGTATCCCGCGGCTTCAAGCTCGCCGAGGAACGCTTCTGCCATTTCCGTGAGCTTTGCCTTTCCAAGCCCTACCTGCGAGTTGTCCTCAAAGTCGAACATAAGCGGGAAGTCGATTTCGTATGGGCTGACGGTTTCGATGAAGAAACGCGCCTCCTCTCTGGCTTCCTCAACGGTAAGCGCATAGCAGTAGTGGTAAACGCCTACCTTAATGCCCGCCTTTTTCGCCTCGGTGATGTTGTATTCAAACATCTTGTCAACGTGGTCAACGCTGTACGAGGAGCGGATTATTGCAAAATCCACGCCCGCCTTTGCAACCTTCTCCCAATCAATCACGCCCTGCCATGCGGAAACGTCAATTCCGCGCCTGGTTGTGTAGAGCTGTTTGTTGATGATAGCGTAGGATTTTTTGCGGTAATCGTCATATCTTCCGCTCTTCAGCTTCTCCATAGTGGAGTCGGGGTCAATGCGGAAATCGGCTGTCTTTTCGATAGTGAGCGTTCCGCTTGTTGACAGCTTTCCTGTAAGCGAAGCTGTTCCCGCCAGAGCCATACGTCCGCTGAGGGTGATGTTTGCTTCTCCGTTAATAAAGAGGTAGCTGCCCTCAAAGGAGCGCACAACACCCGTGAGATTCATCACAGCGTTTTCGTGGAGAGTGGTTCTGCCGTAGTTCAGATATTGTCCGCTCTTGTAGACGTTGACTATGCCTCCGAAAATAACAGATGAATTAGTATATGAGGTGAATTTTGCGGATAGGTCAAGACCGCATTTGTTGGTTGTGGTGAAGGTACCGTAGTTGTAAATGCCTCCGCTCTCGGAAACCGCAAGTCTGCCCGAAGAAGTAACGCTTCCGAGGGGAGCAACGGTAAATCCTCCGCTGATGGTAAGCTTCGAGGCTATGTAGATATTCAGCGAAGCACCGTCTGCAATGTACAGCCTGCTGTTTGCGGGAAGTGTGAAGATACTGCCGGGCAAGATGTTTACGCTGCCCTTTATGTAGTAGTTGGTGTACTCCTCGAATCGGTCTTTCCCGTTCCAGAGTTTGTATTTTGACAAGTCGGGCGGGGTAAATTTCGGAGTGCTTGTCGTACGGTCGGTTGTGGTCTTAACCGTCGTCGAAGTCGTGGTTACAGAAGCGGATACGCTCGCCGCGTCAACCGTTGAGTTTGCAGCTTTTGTTCCCGTAAACATGAGAAAACAAGCGAGTAAAACGGCTACGGCTTTTCTGAAATGGATTTTTTTCATCTCTTACCCCCAATCTATATATTTAGACCATATTACTACTTAAATTATCTCATATTTCAGCACTTTTGTCAAGAGGAAATTTCTTCTAAAAGAAAGATTTGTGGAAACATAACAAAACCTTGAAGCGCGGAATGGAATAAAAAACGGAGAGCGTATACTCTCCGTTACAGCTTGTCGAAAAAGTCCAAAAACAGGCTGGCGAGAAAGGTGCAGATACGAGGAAACGGCTTTTCAGCTAGGCTTTGTGCCTGCTGAAAAGCCGTTGACGAAGTAGATGTGCCTTTATCGACAGCCTGAAACGGAGAGCTTCTGCTCTCCGTTAATTATCTATTTCCCGCAGCACCTTGATTCTCGATTTCAGCGGAACGGAAATCACGGTTGCAAGGACAATCTTAACCGCGTCAAACGCAAGGAACGGAACAACGCAGCCCATAAGCGCGGTCATAAGGCTGCTTTTCGTGTAAATCATGAACCACGCCGTACCGAATATGTACAGAGCAACGGTACCCAGCACCATTCCCACCGGCACGGTCCAATGCTTTTTCGACGGCATTTCCGCGAACAGTCCCGCAATCAGCGCCAGCAGAATAAAGCCGAAAATATACCCGCCCGTCACTCCGAACAGAACGCCGAATCCGCCCCTGTATCCCGAAAAGACGGGAACTCCGACTCCGCCCAGCAGCACATACACCGCCGTTGCCAGAGCCGCGCGTTTTCCGCCCAGAATTCCTGCCGCCAGATACACCGCAAACGACGCGAGCGATATGGGAACCAGCCCGGGAAGCGGCACGGAAACGGGCGCTGCCACACAGATTATAGCCGTAAAAATCGCTGTAAACACAATGCTTTTCAGCGAAAACAAGCCCTTGTTATCGGATTTTATAATGCACACCCTCTTAATTTAACTTTCGGCGGTGAGATGTCGATTACAGTCCCGCCACGGCGTTTTCGGCAAGACGCACGGACAGCTCCGAGATGAACTCCCAATCGCCGCCGCTTTCAAACCATACCGCATACAGCGCGAACACTCCCGAAACCGCGAACTCCGCCGCCGCTTTGAGCGTCTGCTCGTCGGCTTGCGGACTGCGGTTTTTCAGAACGGCGGTTATCATTCGCCGAAGCGCTTCCTTCAGCCGTCCGTTGTTGAACACCTCGGGATTGTGGCGCATCAGTTTTCGGTAAAAGTCGCGGCGTTCGCCGATTACTCTGCCGACATTCGCAATTACCGCGCCCGCGCTGCTTATGCTCTCGTTTCCGAAGCCGCGCGAGAACTCATCCAGAATATCGTTTTCCAGCTCTGCGGCAACCTCCGATAGGGAATCGTAGTGTCGGTAGAAGGTTTTTCGGTTAATCTCCGCGCGAAGGCACAGCTCCGAAATCGTGATTTTGGAAATCTCCTTTTCCGAGAGCAGCTGCATAAACGTGCTTCGGATAATTCGCTGCGTTTTGACAACGCGCAAATCACGCGCCATTACTTAATTTCTTTTTTGCCCTTGGACTTCTTTACGGTTTCGGCAGGGGCAGAATTCTCGTGCGCGGTGTTGTTGCGGGCGATTGCCGACTTGATAACGCGGATTTTGGTACGGTCGGAGCCTGTTTCGATAAGAACGGTTTCCTCCTGTACGCTGAGAACTCTGCCTATAATTCCGCCCGAGGTAACAACCTCGTCCGCAACCTGAATATTGCTGAGCATATCCTGCATTTCCTTATTGCGCTTCTTTTCGGGTCTGATGATAAACAGCCAGAAAAT
>JBJESC010000035.1:0-5530 GCA_051882615.1 Oscillospiraceae bacterium | reverse complement strand
GAGGGCGAGCGCTGGATGACAATGGTTGACATTCAGGGCGTTGAGGACTTCTTCGGCGATATGGACTTCAAGGTAGCGGGTACTCACGAGGGTATCACAGCTATCCAGATGGATTTGAAGATTGACGGTCTTACTCCCGAAATCATCAAGAGCGCGTTTGAAAAGACTCACAAGGCGAGAAACTACATTCTTGACGAGGTAATGCTCAAGGCTATCGACAAGCCCCGTCCCACAGTCGGCAAGTACGCTCCCAAGATGCTTACCACCAAGGTTCCCAACGACAAGATTTCCGATGTTATCGGCAAGGGCGGCAAGATTATCCAGAAGCTCTGCGCAGACTTCGAGGTTAAGATTGACATTGACGACGACGGAAACGTATTTATCTGCGGTCTTGATATGGAAAAGGCAAACGCCTGCGTTCAGGTTATCCAGACTATTGTAAATCCTCCTGAAATCGGCGCAATCTACAAGGGCAAGGTTGTACGCATTATGAACTTCGGCGCGTTTGTAGAAATCGCTCCCGGCAAGGACGGAATGGTTCACATCTCCAAGCTCGAAAACCACAGAGTTGAAAAAGTTGAGGACGTTGTATCCATCGGCGATGAGATTATCGTTAAGGTAATGGAAATCGACAGCCAGGGCAGAATTAACCTCTCCAGAAAGGACGCTCTCGCAGATATTGAGGCAAAGAAGAGAGCGCAGCAGGGTTGATTTACCCATTGACAGCCGAAACGTTAAAGGGAGGCTTGTTATGAAGAAGATTATCTGTTTTCTGACAGCAATTGCGGCTTCGCTTATGATGTGCGTTAGTGCGTTCGCCGCCGAGTACGGCTCGCTTGTGGTGCTGGGCGACTCCATCGCCACGGGCTACGGGCTTCCCGGTTATGTGGCGGGCGACAACACAAGCGCAAAGGACAGCTTCGGCAACAAGCTGGGCGCACAGTCCAAGGATTACGCGAACTTTGCGGTTGACGGACGCACGACCGCAGAGCTGCTCACCGCTCTTGACAGCGCGGAAATTACCGCAAAAATCAAGAACGCCGACAACGTTGTGGTATCAATCGGCGGAAACGACTATCTTGTTCCGCTCGCCACAGCGCTTATGGAAGCGGTGTACAAGGACGAGGAGCTGATGAACCTCTTCGCAAGCGGCAGCGAGCCCACCGAGGCTGACGTAAAGCGCCTTACCGAAAAGCTGGAGCCTGTAATGCAGAACGCTGTCAACTCGGTTGACCTCGACAAGACATACAGCAACCTGAACGGTATTTTCGGCAAAATCAGACAGCTCAATCCCGACTGCGAGATTGTCACCCTCACGGTGTACAATCCCTTTGAGGGAAACACAAATATGGCGTTCTTTGACAAGAACTCGGAAACGGTGCTTGCCAAGCTCAACACCAAGATTTACGCTGCTGCGGGAATAAACGGCGTTAAGGTCGTAGACGCATACACGCTGTTCAAGGGTAAGCCTACCGAGTATACGAACATTGCAACAATGGACGTTCACCCGAACAAGAACGGTCACGCGCTGATTTACAGCAAGATTTCCGCGCTCCTGTCGGGCTCGGTAAGCAGCGATACGCAGGACAATCCCAATACGGGTTCTCGCGGCGTTATAGCGGCAGTCGGAGCGGCTCTGCTCTGCTCGGGAGTTGCCGTTTTTGCAAGGAAAAAGCGTTAACAACAAAGCAGGGGAAATTATTCTCCTGCTTTTGGTTTATTTAGCTGCAATCGGTTAAACTATAATGCAAAATTCAGATTAAGGAGAAATATTTATGTGCACAGCCGCTTGTCTTTGGAAAAAGGATTTATGCTTCGGAAGAACGCTTGACTACGACTTCTCCTACGGCGACAAGGTTACAATCACGCCGAGGAACTACCGCTTCGATTTCAAGGAGGCGGGAACTCTCCCCTCTCACTACGCAATGATAGGAATGGCGCATATCGCCGACAACTATCCGCTCTACTATGACGCGGTAAACGAGAAAGGCTTGGCAATGGCGGGGCTGAATTTCGTGGGCTACGCTAAGTACGGAACTAAAACGAGCGGGGACATCGCTCTCGCGCCCCACGAGTTCATTCAGTATGTGCTGAGCCGCTGCGAGAACCTCTCCCAAGCGCGGGAAACGGTTGAGAATATACGACTTATGGATATTCGCTTCTCGGAACAGCTCCCCACAGCCTCGCTTCATTGGATAATCGCCGACAAGACGGGCGCGATTACCATTGAGAGCACCGAAAGAGGAATGTTCGTCTACGACAACCCCGTCGGAGTAATGACCAACAATCCCGAATTCCCCCAGCAAATGCTCAACCTCAGCAACTATATGGGGCTTTCCCCGAAGCAGCCGAACAACGGCTTCTCAAAGTCGCTGAAGCTTGCGGAGTACAGCCGCGGACTTGGCGCAATCGGGCTTCCGGGCGATTGGTCGTCGCAGTCGCGGTTCGTGAGAGCGGCGTTCGTCCGCGAGAACAGCGTGTGCGGGGATACGGATACCGAGTGCATTTCCCAGCTCTTCCACATTCTCGGCAGCGTAAATATCCCGCGCGGAGCGTGCGAGGTAGGCGAAGAAAAGTACCACATCACGCGCTACACCTCCGCCTGCATTAACGGGCTGTACTGCTTCACCACCTACACTAATCGCCAAATAACCGCCGTTGATATGAAGCGCGAAAACCTTGACGGCAGCGAGCTTATCGCTTACGAGCAGGTGGCAGAGGAGCAAATCAATATTCTGAATTAAAAGAAAACCGCCCTTTCAATACGAAAAGGCGGTTATATTATTTGTTTGAACTATTATTCGATTACCGTAATAACGTCCTTAAGTACATAATGGAAGCTCGGGGCGGAGGCGGAGGCATTTTCCTTATACCCCTGTGACAAGTCGTACACATCGTTCTCGTCAAACGGGTCAACGCCTGTGTAGTCGCCCTTGAACACCGTAATCTCGTCCTTCTTGAAGCCCTCGATAAGCTCCTCGATTTTCGCCGATGTTCCCTCTGCGGCAACGCGCTCGTTCAGAGCCAGCATAGAAACCCAGCCCTTATCAAAACCCGCGCTCGCGTCATTTCCGTGGATATTGCCGCTCACTCTGCTTTCAATTTTTTTGCCGTCAATCACCGCGCCTACGGCGGAAACCATATACGGCTCCCAGTCAATTCTGCAGCCCGTCAGGTAGGTTGTCGGAGCAACGTCCGCCATACTTCTGTTGTAGCTCACGCTGTACACCTCGACAGACTTGTCCGTATTCTCACACGCAACCGCTACACCCGTAGTGTCCGAGTGCTGGGAGATAATAACGCAGCCCTGCTCAATCAGCTTTTCGGCGGACGCCTTCTCCAGATTAAAGTTACTCCATGTATTCGTGTAGTCAACAATCATTGTCGCCTCGGGAACAACCGAGCGTACCCCCAGAAAGAATGCGGTGTATCCCGAAATAACCTCGGCATACGGAAAAGCTGCGACATAGCCGATTTTCGCCTGATTTTCAGAGATTTTCCCGCTGTCAATAAGCTTTTTCAGCTTCATTCCCGCGACAACGCCGGTGACATAGCGTCCCTCGTAAACCTCGCCCATAGCATTATGATAATTCGGAAGAACAGGTTCTTCGTTAGCATTGGAGCAGGTCATCTGGCAAATCTCAATGTCGGGATTACTTACAGCAATCTGCTTTGCAATTTCACCATAGCCATAACTCGTGGAGAAGATAATATCGCACTCAGCCTCAACCAACTCCTCAAATACCACTCGCTCACTGCCCTCGGGGACATTGTATTTGGGGATAATCTCCACCTTGTCGCCATAGGTATGTTCTATGGCATTCATACCCTGCACAAAGTTGGCGGTATACGCTGTTCCGACATCTCCCACAAAGATAATGCCCACCTTTACCAAATCTTTTTTATCGGCATTTACTATCCTATTTATTCCGATAGACGCTGCGATTACAAGAAGCGCGCCCAACAGCACCGAGATATACAAACGCTTCACTTTGTCTCTCTCCTTTCGGCGGCATTCCTACTCTCTGCGTACAGCTTCTCAACATCAATTGTGCCTTCATCAATAAGCATAAGGAGAATGTCGGTAAGCTTGGGATCAAACTGCGTTCCTCGGCAGCGCTGAAGTTCGTGAAGTACGAAGTCAATGTCCAGCTGCTTGCGGTATACACGGTTAGCGGTCATTGCGTCAAATGCGTCCGCAATTCCGATAATTCTCGCATTTATGGGGATTTCCTCGCCCTTTAACCCCTCCATATAACCCTTGCCATCGTAGCGCTCGTGGTGGTACTTTGCACCCTCGACAATATTCTTGACAGAGGTGAAGTTTTCGAGAATTTCCGCGCCCTTGATAACGTGAGTTTTCATAATTGCGTATTCCTCGTCGGTGAGCTTTGCGGGCTTGTTGAGAACGTTGTCGGGAATACCAATCTTTCCGATGTCGTGGAGAAGAGCGGTCTTGCGCAGCTCCTCGCACTGCTCCTCGTCAAAGCCCAGCCGCTTTGCAATAAGCACCGAGTATTCCGATACTCTGAACGAGTGCTGACTTGTGTTCATATCCTTTGCGTCAACCGTTCTCGCAATGGTCATAATCGCTTCGTTACCCATCTCAATCTGGCGCTTTGCCACTTCAAGCTCGCGCTTCTGAATATTGAGAGTGCGCTGGAGCTGAGTTCTGAAGAGCAGCCAAGCAATATATACAATCAGCGCAATCAGCACAACCCAGACATAAAGTAAAAACCACCATTCATCGTAAATTTCCTTTTCCTTGATTATGGTGTAAACATTCTCTGCTGTTATATCACCCTTTTCATCAAGAATCGCCATGTGGAATTTATAGGTTCCTCTGGGGAGATTGGTGTATACCTGAGCTGTTACCTCGCTGAGAGGCATAATCTTCGGTTCGGAGTCAAAGCCCTCCAGATAAAGGCTGATATTGGGATCGTTAAGCGAGTAATTTGCAATATCGGGTGAGATTGTAATTTTGGCTGCGCCGCGCGGGAGCGTAAACGTCTCGCCATCCGACGAGGTGTAATAATCATTGTCCACCTGAATTGAACTAAGAATCATTCTGTAAGAACGTGATGCGACAGAGTAGTCGTTAAGGCTGAAGCATACTACCCCCGATCCGCACGAGAGGAACAGATTGTCGTCCCCGTCAAGGTAGTTCCACGAATTTGAAGTAAGCGACAAACGCAGTCCTCTTGAGTAGTCCAGCAGAGTGTAATCGCTTCCGCCGTTGAGAAGATTATCCCTGTCTATTACATGAATACCCGCCGAGCCGAGGACGAACAACATTCCGTCGTCTCTTTCCACAACATCGTAATTGTTGTAATAGGGGAAATTATTCAGGCAGCGTATGTTGTAGTTTTTATCCATATAACACAAGCTGTTGCTTGTTACGATATAGTATCCGTTTCCGTTCTTGCCGGCGACTATTCGCATAACAACGCCCGAAGTCAAGCCGTGTTCGTTCGTGAGAGTCGTCAGTACGTTTTCATCCTTGATAACCGCGATTCCGTTTCCGTCGGTT
>JBJESC010000034.1:0-5531 GCA_051882615.1 Oscillospiraceae bacterium | reverse complement strand
CGCCTTTGTCAGCTTATAGTTCTTTATCAGATACCAGTCGCCGAACTTATCGAACTTTCTGCTCGAAGTAATAATCTTTGATTTTCTGAGAACGCCGTACTTCTTGCCGCGCTTCTCGCCGAGCTGTTTCAGGCGAACCGCGAAATCCATATCCTCCAGGCTTACGAGTGTTTCGTCAAAGCCGCCGAGCCTGTCGAAATCCCGTTTCAGACACCAGAACATTCCGCACATAAGCGGCGCTTTCTGCTTTATCATAATCGGTGCGACATTGACTGCAACTACCATCGCCGAAACCGCGATTCCAAGCGAATATCTGTCGAAGGTTGAAATCGTGCCGCCGCCGATGTATTTCTTCGAGCGGAGCATTCGGTAGATTTCAAGAAGCGAGGTTTTCTCCATTCGGCTGTCGGCGTCAATTGTCACGAGGATTTGTCCCTTCGCCATTCTCGCGCCCGCATTGCGGATTGCGGAAATGCACTTGTCGTCGTTTATGCACACCTTTGCGCCCATATCCTGTGCGATAGAGGCGGTGTTGTCGGTACAGCGGTTGCATACAACGATAATCTCCACTTTATCTTCGGGGATTTTTGCAAATTTCCTTGCCGTGTGAATTGCTTCAAGGCAAGCCCCGATATATTTTTCCTCATTGTGCGCGGGAATTACAACTGAAAAAAGCATATTTAACCTCGCGTAATTTGGTTATTTAAGAAGCTCATGGGCGCATTTTCCGAGAATTTCACAGCCCTTAATAATCTGTTCGTCGGTCGGGGTGGAGAAGTTCAGTCGGAACGAATGCGAAACCGCATTCTCGTCTGCGCCGAACGCATTTCCGGGGACAACCGCAACCTTGCGCTTAACCGCCTCGAGACAGAACGCGTTCATATCGTACTTTTCGGGCATTGTCGCCCAGATAAACAGACCGCCCTCGGGCTTGGAGTATGTAATGCAGTCGGGCATTGTCTTTGCGAGATTTTCCGCCATCAGCGTGTATTTGTGGCGGTAGATGCCTTGAAGTCTTTTCAGATGCTCTCCGAAGTCAACCGTTTCAAGGAAGCGGTAGGCAATCATCTGTGCGAGAATATTCGTGTGGACGGTGGTGGTCTGAAGTCCCACAATCGCCTTGGACAGGCACTCGGAAGCACCGCAGAGGTAGCCAACGCGCAGCCCGGGAGCAAGCGTCTTGGAGAACGTTCCCGCGTACATTACGTTTCCGCCGTCGTCTAACTCCTTGTAGCACGGAACGTGCGTTCCCGCGAAGCGGAGGTCACCGTAGGGATTGTCCTCCAGAATATAAATGGAATATCTCTTGGCGAGTTCGAGAATTGCCTTCCTGCGTTCAAGCGAGGTGGTATTTCCCGTGGGGTTCTGGAAGTTCGGTATGGTGTAGAGGAACTTTACGTTTTTCTCGGATTTCAGCGTTTCCTCCAGACGTTCGGGGAGAATTCCGTTTTCGTCGGTAGGAATTCCCACAAGGCGAACGCCGTAGCTTCTGAAAGCGTTAAGCGAGCCGATAAAGCTGGGGTCCTCACACAGGATAACATCGCCCGGATTGCAGAAAATCTTCGCCGTAACCTCAATTGCCTGCTGAGCGCCCGCCGTAACGATAACCGAGTCCCCCTCGGCGAACATTCCCTTAGCTCTCAGGTCGCTCTCCAGCCGCTTGCGGAGCGGGGCGTAGCCCTCGGTTACGGAATATTGAAGCGCGTTAATCGGCTCTTTCTCAAAAATCTCCGCGGAGAGCTTTGCGATTGTATCTACGGGGAACGCTTCGGGAGCGGGATTTCCAGCCGCAAAGCTGATTACCTCGGGGTCTGCCGTAAATTTCAGAATTTCACGGATTGCTGACGGTGCTAATCCCGCCATATTATCAGAAAATGACTGTAACATTGTTATTCCTCCAACTGCGGGTATTCCCGCAAATTTACACATATACTATTATATCACTTTTCGCGCCGTTTGTAAAGATATTTGACAAAATATTGTATCTGTGATATAATATAAGGTGTATGTTTAAAAGCCTCCGAAAGCAGGAGGTATCAAGATAATCCCGCAAAAAATGCTGTTATCGAAAAATTCTGAAACTTTTTTCCTTTTGGCGATGACTACTGTTGTGCAAGGGCTGATTATGTCCTTATGTCGCTGAAAGCGAGGGCTCGGTTTACGGTATAACGGCGGGTTTGACGTAAAAAGCGAGGTGAAACTGCATTGGGAAAACCCGAAATTGACTTATATTTCAACGACGCTTACGTCAGAACCTTCAATGCCGTTTCACGCTATGTAGCCTCGCACGCTTCGCGGTTTCAGGACAGCGAGGATATTATCCAGAACGTTTACACGCGCTTTTACAAGCGAATTTGCGAGAAGGGTTATGCGGATATTGAGTCTGCGGAAGCGTTTCTTATAAATATAGCGAAATTCGAGTGCCGCACGTTCCTTGCGGGATTTGTTAAGCGGCGCGAAAAGGTGAGAAACCTCTCGGACTTCTCCGAGGAAGAGTCGGCGGCTCTTGACGCAGAGCTGTCGCGCGATGTGCCGCTTCTCGAGGAAGTAATGGCGAATAAAATCTTGGCAAAGCAGATTTTTGACGACATTATGAAGAACGACGAGACAGTCGGAGAAATCTTCTATCTGCACTTTGTGTGCGATATGAAGCTGGACGAGGTGGCGAAAGCGCTGGGGCTGAACGTTTCAACGGTAAAAACCAAGCTCTACCGCACTATCGAACGGCAGAAGAAAAAGTTCGACTTGTGACGCGCGGATATTCCGCAGCATAATATAAAATAAATTTTACGAAAGGAGGGGTTCTTGTGAATAAACGCGAATTCTACAAAGAGTTGATGAGCGAATATACCTTTGACAAGGAAAAAATTCTTGCCAATGCCAAGAAAGGCAAAATGGCAGGACGCAAGTCCCTTCCGCTTTATATAGGTATGACGGCGGCTGCGGCGGCTGTCGCGGTTGTTGTGACAATGGGCGGCGTTTCCATTGTGACGAATATGCAGAACGGAAGCGGTGTTGTTCTTAATCCCACATCGGGGCCGACTCTCGGACAGCTTACTCCCGAGGAACGAATCAGAAAGGCGGTTGAGGAACTCCGTCAGAATGAGAATTCCAGCGAGATGCGCGATGTGCTCGTTACATTTTCGGCGCCCCTTGCTCCTCCTCAGGCTCAGGGTGTGCTTGCAAGCCAGTCCAATGTTATGGTTGAAATGCTGATTATGGAGGACGATACCAGGATTACCACTGCCGATAGTATCGGCGCGGCTTTCAACGGCGGTACCGCGAAAATCCGCGCGGCGGTTATTAACTGCCCCGGTTATCTTATGACGCAGATTGACGCAAGCGAGTTTGTCAAGCTGGTTGAAGTTCTCTCCAAGGAGGACCTTGCCGAGCTTGCGACTATCGAAACGGTGGTTACTCCTCCCGATAATAACAGTAATGATAATACGTCAAGCTCTGTCGGCAGTAATCAGGGTGTGGGCGGAGACGTACCGAGCGGTTCTGTGATTGATATTGACGACCAGTCTCCCGTTATTCCGGACGGTGATGGAAATAAAACTCCCGAAGACCCCGATGATAAGCCCGACGACAAGCCCGTTGATAAGCCGGTTACTCCGACAAATACGTCGCTTATGCCCGAAGGTGTTGTTCTTCCGAGCAGCGCTGCGGAGAAGCCCTCGTATATTACGGACGATATAGGAGCTGAAAAGGCATACTTCCTCACGGATGATATTTTCCTTGTAAGAACCAAGAGCGCAATCCGCTTGTACAAGTGGAACGGCGAGGCGGAGTCCCTTGTGGCTGAACAGGCGGCAGAGGACGTTAAGGTGTGCTGGATTTCCGAAAAGGGTTCGCGCCTTATGGTGACGAGCACAGAAAACGGCGTCCGCAATAAGATGTATATTGTTGACGCAAGCAATTGCACAATCAACGATATGAAGGTTGAAGAAATCGTTGGCGGCGGCTCTATTTACGGAGCGGCTTACAACGAGTCCCTTGATATTCTCGCAGTAAATGTGAACGAGAATGGCTGGAGCGATGTATATGTCGCAAACCTCGCGGGTTATCAGGCATCGAATGCCACCCTCGTAGCATCGGGACTTTCCGAGGGAGCGTCGCTTCTGGCGGCTCATAACGGTGCGGTTTATTTCAGCAACATAAGCAATTCGGCTACTACCGTTTACAAATACGCAGGCGGCAGCGTTACCGAGGCGGCGAAGCTGGAGGGCGCGTATATCGGAGTGAACAACAGCGCGTTTACGCACGCGGTTGTTCTCAATGCCGATAAACCGTTTGTCTTTGATCCCGCAACGGAGACGTTTATTCCCGTACAGGGCGGCAAGACGATTTCCTTTGGCGTTTCAGCTCATTCGCTTACCTGCAACGGTGGGTATTATACGATAGCTAACGGTCAGTTGTTGGCTGACGATTCCGTTTCGGTTATCGCCAAGATTGACTTTACTCGCAGTTTCTCAACAAAGTATGTCGCTGCTGTCAGCAACGGCTCTGTGAGAATTGTTCCCGCGATTTATACAAGCAGAGTTTATGGCAGCGATGTGACGTTTGTTCAGCCCGAGGAGAATGCTTCCGACGAGGCTCGTGCAGCTGTTAATTCCGCAATCGGTATGATTAACGCGCTTGCAGACGAAGGTCTCGCACAGAGCGGTATCGACACGGCGGAGAAGCTCTCGCAGACGATTGGGGTATGCTTTACATCCTCGGCTGCTTCGGAGCTGAAAACGCGCTGCGGTATTTCGGACGCTTCGCTGGATTACAAGTCGGGTTCACTTGAAGCAATAACCGTTGCCGATACAGTGTTGGTAATGGAGAACGGTGAGAACGGAACGCTGTATGTAAAGGTAGGTGCGTTTGACGGAAAGGCGGCATACAAGCCGATTGCCGTTAAGCTGCTATCCGAGAATGGCGTGCTTAAAGCCGATTGCATCATAAATTGAGTTTATTCCTCTGAAAAGGTAAGTCCACCCTGTCCGCAGCTGCGGACGGGGCGGATTGTTTTACGGAGAAGATTATGGAGAAAAAACTGAAAATCGCTCTGGTGGCAGCGGTTGCTGTGGCGGCAGCGCTGGTTGCCGTCTGGTGCGTTATGCGGAACGTAAAGCGTGAGAACCCGATTGCGGAAATCCGCCTGAATGGCGTTGTCATCAGGGAAGTACCGCTTTCGGAGGACTGCGAGTTTGTCGTGGAGTGCGAAGCGGGGACTAACACCGTTACGGTGAGGAACGGCGAGATTTGCGTGAGCGCCGCCGATTGTCCCGATAAGGTCTGCGTTCATACGGGAGCAATTTCGGGTGGAGCCGTGCCGATTGTGTGCCTGCCGCACCGTTTGGAAATCCGCATCAAGAGCTCTGAGAGCGGAATTGACGCCCAACTTTGACATTATTCAAAAAAATTTTTATAATTTTTAAAAAAGCTATTGACAAAAAAGGTACTATGTGTTATAATAATAAAGTCGTTGAGATGCGAGTGTGCTGGAATCGGCAGACAGGCTAGCTTGAGGTGCTAGTGTTGGA